>NZ_BAAGXZ010000030.1:0-39473 GCF_054779575.1 Glycomyces halotolerans | reverse complement strand
GAACGCGACTCAGCACACGAACCCATACCGTTCTTACCCCGCCCGTCGCGGGCGAGGGTCCTGCGGCGGGGGACGCGATAGGCATCGCAGCCCGAGATCCCAAGCGGGTCCGGGCCCTCCGCCATGCCCGGCCCCGATAGGACACACCGGCCCGGCCACAAACAGCCCACCCCGGACAACCGCGCTACCGCTTTATCGGCGCCAATAGACCATGCACCATTCGGGAGACGACCGACCCCACTCCACCTGCTAACTCGTGGTCGCCGCCAAACCGCCCGCGCCATCCACCGGCCCGCAACCCGAAGATCCGGGCCCCACCGACTTCCTGCCTTGTCGTCGCTGCCGAAGGGCCGGTGCCATCGACGGGCCCGCAACCCGAGAACGCGGCCTCTACCGCCCTCCTATCCCGTTGTCGCCGCCGAAGCACCGCCGCCGTCCACGACCCGGCCCGCAAACGCGAGACCACCTCCCGAACCGCCCTGCCTCCACACCACGACCGAACCCAGCACCGCCGCCGCGCCGGGCGTGAATGGCGAACGCGGCTCAGCGCTCATTTGACGCTCGAGCCCGAATCCCGAAGCGGGATCGGGCCCCTCGTCGTGTCCGGCCGCGTTCAGGCCCCGGGTGCGAGCACCCGCTCGAACGCCAGACGCGTCTCTTCGAAGACGTCGGGACCGGGGCGCGCCCAGAGCCCGTCGTTGAACAGTTCGACTTCGATCGGGCCGTCGAAGCCGGTCCGGTCGACCGCCTCGAGGTAGCGGCGCATGTCGATGCAGCCGTCGCCGAGTTGGCCGCGGCCGGTGAGGACGCCCTCGGGCAGCGGGGTGACCCAGTCGGCGAGCTGGAACGAGGCGATGCGGCCTTCGGCGCCGGCTCGGGCGATGCCGTTCCACACCTGGGGGTCCCACCAGATGTGGTAGGTGTCGACGACGACGCCGACGGCCTCGGCCGGGTGCGGCCCGGCGAGGTCGAGGGCCTCGGCGAGGGTGGTGACCACGCAGCGGTCGGAGGCGAACATGGGGTGGAGCGGCTCGATGGCGAGCGTCACGCCGCGTTCGGCGGCGTAGGGCGCGAGCTGGTGCAGCGCCTCGGCCACGCCCGCGCGGCCGGTGTCGATGGTCCCGCCCTCGGGGACGGGTCCGGAGACGAGGACGAGGGTGGGGGCGCCCAGTTCGGCCGCTTCGTCGATCGCGCGGCGGTTGTCGTCGATCGCCGCCTGGTCGGGGACGGTGAAGAACCCGCCGCGGCACAGGCTGGTGACCGCGACGCCGGCGTCGCGGACCTGCTTGGCGGTGTCGGCCAGGCCCTGTTCGGCGACCGGTTCGCGCCACAGGCCGATGCCGCAGCCGGCGCGGGCGCAGGCGTCGATCGCCTCGCGCTGGTTCCAGAACTTGGCGGTGGCGTGGTTGAACGAGAAGCGTCGCAGCACGGTGTCGCTCATGGCCGTTCCTTCGGGGGCTGCCCCGCGACTTTCAGCAGGGCGTTGCAGCGTTCTTCGGCGAGGGACCGGTCGGGGAACAGTCCCACTTCGAGCGCGAGGTCGTAGACCTCGGACAGGTGCGCGATGGAGCGGGCCGATTCCAGGCCGCCGACCATGCGGAAGTGGTCCTGGTGGCCGCAGAGCCAGGCGAGGAACACCACGCCGGTCTTGTAGTTGAACGTCGGCGTCTCGAAGACCTTGCGGGCCAGCGGCACGGTCGGGTCCAGGACGGCGTGGAAGCCGTCGACGTCGCCGTCGTCGAGGCGCATGGCCGCTTCGGCGGCCAGCGGCGCGAGCGGGTCGAAGATGCCCAGCAGCGCGTCGGAGTGGCCCTGGGAGTCGCCGGCGATGAGGCGCGGGTAGTTGAAGTCGTCGCCGGTGTAGCAGCGGACGCCTTCGGGGAGCCGACGGCGCAGCGCGATCTCGGCTTCGGCGTCGAGCAGGCTCATCTTGATGCCGTCGACTTTGTCGGCGTTGTCGGTGATGATGTCGACGAACACGTCGGCGGCCTCGTCGAGGTCGGTCGAGCCCCAGTAGCCGGTCAGGGCCGGGTCGAACATGGGGCCGAGCCAGTGGAGGATGGCCTTGCCGCTGACCTCGCCGAGCAGTTCGGCGTAGAGGGAGCGGTAGTCGTCGGGGGTCTTGGCGGTCGCGGCCATGGCCCGCGAGCACATGAGGATGGTGCCGGCGCCGGCGTCCTCGACGACGGCGAGCTGGTCGAGGTAGGTGGCGCGGATCCGGTCGAGCGTGGTCGGCTCGGCGGGGAGCTGGTCGGTGCCGACGCCGCAGGCGAGCAGGTCGTCGGGGCCGGCCGCGTCGGCGGAGCGGCGGATGAGCTCCTTGGTCGCCTCCCAGTCCAGACCCATGCCGCGCTGGGCGGTGTCCATCGCGTCGGCGACGCCGAGGCCGAGGTCCCACAGGTGGCGGCGGAAGCGGATCGTCGCGTCCCAGTCGACCGCGGCCGGGCGGCCGGGGCCGTTGTCGGCGAGCGGGTCGGCGACGACGTGGGCCGCCGAGTAGATGACCCTCGAGTGGAATCGGCGGCTCACAGTTCCAGCTCCTCGAGTTCGATCCGCTTGCCTTCGAGGGCCGAGCGGTAGCCGGCCTCGGCGAGTTGGACGCCGCGGGCCGCGGCGAGGAAGTCGTGGTGCCAGGGCTCGTCGTCGACGACGTGGCGGAGGAACTCCTCCCATTGGAGTTTGAAGCCGTTGTCGAACTGCTCGTTGTCGGGGACTTGGAACCACTGGGCGCGGAAGTCGATCGGCTGGTCGATGTCGGGGTTCCACACCGGCTTGGGGGTGTGGGCGCGGTGCTGGGCCCGGCATTTGCGCAGGCCGGCGATGGCCGAGCCGTCGGTGCCGTCGACGTGGAACTCGACGAGTTCTTCGCGGTCGACGCGGGTGGCCCAGGAGGAGTTCATCTGGACGACGGTGCCGTCGGTGAGTTCGAAGATGGCGTAGGCGGCGTCGTCGGCGGTGGCGGCGTAGGGCCGGCCGCGCTCGTCGACGCGTTCGGGGATGTGGGTGGTGACGTGGGCGGTCACGGACTTGATGGGGGCCAGGGTGCCTTCGAAGAGATAGGACCAGTGGGGGAACATGTCCAGGACCATGCCGCCGCCGTCTTCGGCGCGGTAGTTCCAGGAGGGGCGCTGGGCGTCCTGCCAGTCGCCTTCGAAGACCCAGTATCCGAATTCGCCGCGCACCGACAGCACTCGCCCGAAGAAGCCCGAGTCGACCAGTCGCTTGAGTTTGCGCAGGCCCGGCAGGTACAGCTTGTCGGCCACGGCGCCGTTCTTGACGCCGGCGTCGCGGGCGGCGCGTGCCAGGTTCAGCGCGTCGTCGAGGTTGGTCGCGATCGGCTTCTCGGTGTAGACGTGCTTGCCGGCCTTGATCGCGGCGCCGACGGCGCCGAGGCGGTGCTGGGTGGAGAGGGCGTCGAAGTAGACCTCGATGCTCTCGTCGGCCAAGGCCTCGTCGAGGCTGGTGGTGTACCGGTCCAGGCCGTGGCGTTCGCCGATCTCGGCGAGCTTGTCGGCGTTGCGGCCGACGAGGGTGAGTTCGGGCCAGATGACCGATCCGTCCGGGCGCTCGACGCCGCCCTGCTCGCGGATGGCCAGCAGCGAGCGGACCAGGTGCTGCCGGTATCCCATGCGCCCGGTCACGCCGTTGAGGGCGATGCCGACGGTGATTCGTTCTGTCATTCGGGTCTGCTCCAGACAATAGCTGTGCAAATGTGCGGCTCCGCAAGCGCCGCCGCGACCGGCAAACGCTTTCTCGGGTTTTCTGAAGCATACAGCAAAAGGGCGGCCGCCCGAAAGCGGTCGCCCGGTGGATTTCGGAGTGCGGAACGCGGCCCGCAGGCGCGTCCTAGAGGTACTGCTCCTGGATGTCGCCGACCTCGCCGGCGGGGGCCCAGATCTGGTAGACGCCGGCGTCGTAGGGCTCCAGGCCGAGGCTGATGGCGACCTCGCTGCGCCCGCCGCGGTACTCCAGCCGCAGCCAGTCGCCGGACTCGCCGAGCACGATGAACGGCTCGCCGCGCCAGGTGCAGACGGTGCGCACGTAGAAGAAGTCCTCGAGCTCGGTCACCGGCACGCCGCGCCGGTAGCGGCCATCGGCGACCTTCACGAAGCCGTCGCCGCCGGTCGGCGAGTAGAGCCGCACGTGCGCCCCGTCGGGACTCGAGTCGTACTCGGCGCCGTTCCAGCGGGCGATGTAGCCGTCCCTCATCTCAGGCACCCTTCCATTCGCGGTCGCGGCCGTCCAGGACCGAGGCGGCCCGCTCGTCGGGCCCCGGCCGCACCAGGTCGTAGTGGCCCTGCGCCGCGTCGCCGTAGGCGTCGCCGAGCGCCGAGGACTCATAGCCGTCGTAGCCGGGCGCGGCCTCGGCCATCGGCCCGGAGGTCGTCCCCCGCTCGGGAGCGGACGGCGGGGGCGCCGAGGGGCCGGGTCCGGCCTCGATCGCGGCCGGGCCGCCGAAGGCCCCGTCGACCGGGTTCCACTCGCGGGTGTCCGAGTCGTACTCGGCGACCGGCGTGACCTCGCCGCGCGAGTCGATGCGCAGGATCGTGGCCCCGTGCGGCAGCCGCACCGAGTCGACCTTGTGCTCGGGGATGCGGTCGTCGGCCGACTCCGAGGGCGCGAAGCCGTCGCCGCGGAACGGCCCGGGCTCGACGATCCAGCCGCCGCGCTCGGCCGCGGCCGCGTCGTCGTTGCCGCCGAGCGCCGCCGGGTACAGGTCGGTGCGGTAGCCGGTCCAGCGCAGCACGTGCACCGAGTCGTCGGTGGGGCTGAAGTCCTCCGAGGAGCGGATGAGGCCCAGCGCGAGGTAGAGCTGCGCGGGGGTGCGCAGGTGCTCGACGGCCTGGACGGGGTGGACGAAGCCGCCGACCCGGTCGTAGCCGCGTTCGAGGTAGAACGGCACCTGGTGGTGCGGGATCGTCTTCTGCCACTCGACCGGCTTGGCGCGCTGGGCGCCGGCCTTCGCGCGGGCCTCGGCGGCCTGGCGGCGCTCCATCTCGGCGGCGAACTCGAGCAGGCCCTTGGCCTCGGCCCACTTCAGCAGCGGCTCGACCTCGGGACCGGACATGTTGGCGCCGACCTCGGTGCCGGGGTTGACGTACAGGGCGTACTCGACGCCCGGCCAGTGCTGGATGAGCCAGCCGAAAGGCACCTCGGTGTACGGCGCGTCCTGGCCCGACCGCTCCTGGAATCGCTCCAGGGTCGTGTAGACGGTGATGCCGTGGATGCCGTCGACGATGTCGCTGGCCCACCGGAACGCCGGGTCGCCGACGCGGATGCCGATCGCGTCGGGGTCGGCGATCGGCAGGAGCACCGTGGTGCACAGCAGCGTCTGCAGGAACGCGCCGGTGTCGCCCTTGGCGGCCGAGGCGGCCAGTTTCGGTTCGGCCTCGGCGCCGGTCAGCTCGGTGACCTGCTGCCGGGGGGCCTCTCGCGAGGGCGGCGTCGGCTCGGGCCGCTCAGTCGGGGCCGGCTTGCGGCCGAAGGCGCTCGACATCGACGCGAACGACTCCGACGAGGGCGCGCCCGGCGGCGGCGCGGACGGCTCGGGCTGCGAATGCCGGGGCGTGAAGGCGTCCGGCTGCGAACCCCGGGCGTACGGGTCCGGCGCCTGGCCGGGCACGGTCTTGGGGTCCGCCTGCTGCTCGCGCAGCCAGTCGGGGGCGTCGGGCCAGTCGGTCTGCTCCTCGGGCCACACCGGCTGCTCGGGGAACGCGGACTGCTGCGGCTGCGAGGAGCCTTGCGGCGCGAACGGGTCCGACTGCGGTTCGGGCTGCGGCGGCTGGCGCAGCGGCAGGCCCGCCTGCGTGGTGCCGGCCACCGACGAGTGGGAGCTGCCGTTGGCGTCGGAGGTGCGGCGCGGGGCCTGCGGGACGTCCGGCACCGGCGGGGCCGCGGGCATGAAGCTGTTGTCGCGGTGCGGCGGCGCGGGCTCCATCGGGTTGGCGAAGGGGTCGGAGTGCTGCATCGACGCGAAGGACTGCTCACCGGAGGGCTGCTCGGGGCCCGGCTCGGCCGGGACGGTCGTCATGCCCTGGGCGACCTGGAGGACGAACCACGCCGGGAGGTAGCCCTCGATCGGCAGGCCCGGGTTGACCGCCAGCCACCACTCGTCGTCGGGCCAGGCGTCGGCCAGCGCGTTGAAGCGGACCCGCCTGGAGGAGCCGGCGTTGTCCCTCAGGCACAGCGACAGCGCGGTCTCGGAGGTGAAGGCGAGGATGTGGGTGCGGTCGTCGGTCGTCCACGTGGCCCAGGTGTCGGCGCCGCCGAGCCCATTGGGGTCTTCATAGGACAGTGGAAGGACGAGTTCGATCTGGGAGAGGATCCGAAAGTACCCGTCCTGGTCGTCGGCGCGCAGCGCTTCGCGGAGACGGTGCTCGATCTCGTTACTCGGTTCCCACATCGATCCCATTCAACCCTTCCCCCCTACCGGTCCTCGATGGGGTAGAGACGAGCGAACGCGGTGTTCACTCGCGATCGTCACGGTAACGCGTGGCGCTTGTCAAGTTTCCGTCAGTAGGGCCAAAATAACGAATTCATAAAGGCGAACGCGTGTCATTCCCACGCTGTGGACCTCACGTTGTGCAACGATCCGGTCCTCATGACCGACCGCGCCGCCCGAATCGCCTTCGCATGTGCCTGCTCGACCCTGTTGGCGCTCTTGCTGTCCGCGCCCGCGACACGCGCCGCCACGGTCCTGGCCTGGCACCTGGAGGCCATCGGCGCCGACCGGGCCTGGGCCACCTCCACCGGCGAAGGCGTCACCGTCGCCGTCATCGACTCCGGAGTCGACGCCGACCACCCCGACCTGGCCGGCGCGGTACTGCCCGGCCGCAGCTACGTCGACTTCGACGACGACGCCGAACCGCGGCTGCTGGCGATCGGCGCCCAACCCGACCCCGACACCGACCGCGCGTTCGCCCACGCCGACCCCGTCGGCCACGGCACCGCCGTCGCCGGCCTCATCGCCGGACGCGGCGGCGCCGCCTCCGGAGTGGCCCCGGGAGCCTCGATCCTGCCGGTCCGGGTGCTCGACGACGAGAACCGGTACCACGACTCGGCGCTCGTCGGCGCCGCCGTCACCTGGGCCGTCGACAACGGCGCCGACGTGATCAACCTGTCCCTGGGCGGGCACTACGACTCCCCGGCGTTCACCGACGCGCTCGCCTACGCCGAACGCCACGACGTCGTCGTGGTCGCCTGCACCGGCAACCGGCGCGACCGCCTCACCGACGAGGCGGTGTGGTTCCCCGCACGCGAAGACAACGTGCTGGCCGTCACCGGAGTCGACCGCTCGGGCGCGCGGTGGCCGACGGCCATCGCCGGCGACGGCACCGACGTGGCCGCGCCGAGCGCCGAACTGACCGCTCCGGCCGCAGGCGGCGGACGCGAGTCGGTCACCGGCACCTCCTTCGCCACGGCGGTCGTCTCCGGCACGGCGGCCCTGGTCCGCTCGGCCCACCCCGAGCTCACCGCCGCCCAAGTGCGGCACGTGCTCACCGAGACCGCCGAGCCCGGCGTCCCCCGAGTGGGCGCCGGACTGGTCGACGCAGCCGCCGCGGTCGAAGCCGACATCGACCACCTGGCGCCGCTGCCGCCGAAGACCGCCGACGACGCCGCAGCCGTGTGGCCGGTCGCCGCGTCCGCGGCCGGCGGAGCCCTCCTGGGCGCCTCAGGGCTGCTCCTGCGGTCGAGACGGGACGATGCGCACCGCTCCGGGCCGGCCCGGGCCTCCGCGTAACATGGCGGCGTGACCGCCGCCGACGCCCACTGGACGAACTTATGGCCCGCAAGCCTCGCCAATACGGATCCGAGAGCGACCTGGCCAAGAAGCGCCGCGCTCGCGCCATCGACCGCCTCCTCGCCGCGGCCCACCCCGACGCCCGCTGCGAACTGGACTACTCGAGCCCCCTGGAGTTGGCGATCGCGACGATCCTGTCGGCCCAGTGCACCGACGTGCGAGTGAACCTGACCACGCCGGCGCTGTTCGCCAAGTACCGGACGGCCGCCGACTACGCCGCGGCGGACCCCGAACAGATCGAGGCGATCATCCGCCCCACCGGGTTCTACCGCAACAAGACCAAGAACATCATCGGACTCGCCGCGGCCCTGGTCGAACATCACGACGGCAAAGTCCCCCAGAGCATGGAAGAACTCGTCGAACTCCCCGGGATCGGCCGCAAGACCGCCAACGTCATCCTCGGCAACGCCTTCGGCGTCCCCGGCCTCCCGGTCGACACCCACATGATCCGAGTCAACAACCGCCTCGGCCTCACCGACAGCACCGACCCGGTCAAGATCGAGTTCCAGCTCCACGAACTCATCGACCGACGCGAATGGACCATGTACGGCCACCGGATCATCTTCCACGGCAGACGGGTGTGCATCGCCCGCAGACCGGCCTGCGGCGCCTGCACCCTCGCGCGACTGTGCCCGTCGTTCGGCGAAGGCCCGACCGACCCGGCCGAAGCCGCGAAACTGCTTCGCGGCGACGACACCGAGCGACTCGCCCGCCTCGCCGGAGCCGCCGAATGAGACGACGCCGCTCGAGCCTGGCGGCCCTGCTGCTCCTCCTCGCCGGCTGCGCCGCACCGACCGGCGACGACACCGCCGAACCCGACCAGACCGACCCGGCCGAACCGACCTGGTCGGTCCCCTGCCGGACCGGCACCGTCCCCGTCCAACCCGTCGGCGACCTCACCCTGCCGTGCCTCGGCGACGGAACGGACACCGCCGTCGCCGCCCGGGCCGACCGCCCCCTGGTCATCGTGCTGTGGGCCAGCTGGTGCGGCCCGTGCCTCGCCGAAGCCCCCGAAGTCGAGGCCTTCCACCGCCGCCACGGCGACCGGATCGACGTCCTCGGCGTCGACACCGCCGACACCCGCCAGAAGGGCCGCTGGTTCGCCGAAGACTTCGCACTGACCTACCCGTCCGTGTTCGACCCCGACGAACGCGTCCGCACCGGCCTCGGCGTCCCCGGCCTGCCCGGAGTCGCCTTCGTCGCCCCCGACGGAACGGTCGCCGAACTGGTCACCGAACCGGGCGTGACCGCCGAGACCCTCACCGAGACCGCCGAGACCGCGTTCGGCATGGACCTGCCATGAACGCCGAAGACCTCGCCGACCGCACCGCCCATCACACGCCCGGCTGGTGGGAACCGCTCATCGAAGCGGCCGACCGCGAACGCGGACCGCGCATCTCCCGCGCCGCCCGGGACGCGGCCCTGTTCTACACCCCCGAAGACGACGCCCGCACCGCCTCGGTCCTGGTACTGCTGAGCGAAACGGCGTCCGGCCCGTCGGTCCTGCTGCAGCAGCGCGCCCCCGGGCTGCGGCACCACGCCGGCGAAGTCGCCTTCCCCGGCGGCGCCGCCGACCCCGACGACACCGACGAAGCGGCCACGGCACTGCGCGAAGCCGCCGAAGAACTGGCCGTCGAACCCTCGAGCGTCGAAGTCGGCGCCACCCTCCCGCCGGTGTGGATCCCCGTGTCCGGCTTCGCGGTCACCCCCGTAGTCGCACTGTGGACAGAACCCCACCCGGTGACGCCGGTCGACGGCCGCGAGGTCGCCGCCGTCCACCAGGCGCCGATCCCGCGCCTGGCGGACCCGGCCTCCCGCGGAACCGTCCGCTACCCGTCGGGACGATCCGGCCCCGGGTTCCGGATCGACGGCGTGCCCCTGATCTGGGGCTTCACCGCCGGAGTACTGTCGTGGCTGCTCGAACTGGGCGGCTGGGCGAAGCCGTGGAACACTGGCCGGACGATGGAGCTCGACCGGCGCTGAGGAGGGCGATGCAGACAGAGGCGCTGACTCCCGCCGGCGGCGGCCTCCTGGTCGACGTCATCATCGTCGTGCTCGCGCTCCTGTTCGCCGTCAACGGCTACCGGCAGGGCTTCATCATCTCCGCGATGACCTTCCTCGGCTTCGGCGGCGGGGCGCTGCTCGGAGTCCAGCTGGCGCCGTTCGCCGCCGACCTCTACACCGACCCGCTGGCCAAGCTCATCGCCGCGCTCGTGGTGGTCTTCGCGCTGGCCCTCGGCGGGCAGGCGGTGACCACCGCGCTGGGGTTCGCTCTCCGCAGGCGGCTGCGGACCAACGGGTCCCGGCGGCTGGACCATCTGGCCGGGCCGGTGGTGTCGGTCGTGGCCGTGCTGCTGGTGACGTGGATGGCCGCCGCGCCGCTGGCGAACTCGGGCATGCCCTCGGTCGCCAGCGCGGTCCGCAACTCGAGCCTGGTCGGCGGCATCGACGACCACATGCCCGAGTCGGTCAAGGGCGTCTACGACTCCATGAGGGAGTCGCTGAACACCTCGCAGATCCCCGACGTGTTCTCCGGTCTGGATCCGACGCAGGTGCGGCCGGTGGCGCCGCCGGACTCGGAGCTGGCGGCCTCGAGCGTGGTGGTGAACGCCCAGCGGTCGGTGTTGAAGGTCCACGGTTCGGCGCCGAGCTGCGAGCGCCAGATCGAGGGGTCGAGCTTCGTGTACGCCGACGACCTGGTGGCGACGAACGCGCACGTGGTGGCCGGGACCGAGCGGGTGCAGGTGGAGTCGGACGGGTCGCTGCTGGAGGCCGAGGTGGTCGTGTTCGACGCCGAGCGGGACCTGGCGGTGCTGTCGGTGCCTGGCCTGGACGCGCCGGCGTTGCCGATGTCGGACGAGGTCGCCGGATCGGGTGATGACGCGATCGTGGTGGGCTATCCGGGGGGCGGGCCGTACACGCCGGCCGCGGCGAGGGTGCGGGAGGCCCGGGTGGTGTCGGGTCCGGACATCTACGAGTCGGGGACGGTGACCCGGGAGGTCTACCAGCTGTACGCCTCGATCATCGGCGGCAATTCGGGCGGGCCGCTGCTGTCGCCCCAGGGCGAGGTGATCGGCGTGATCTTCGCGGCCGCGGTCGACGATCCGGAGACGGGGTACGCGTTGACGATGGCCGAGTCGGCGCCGGTGCTGGAGGCGGGGCGCGGCGCCTCGGGGGCGGTCGACACCGGGGTGTGCACCTAGCGGCGCGTTCCATAGGTCCGACCGGGCCGTATCGGGCCCATTCGCCCGGAGTCGCTCAATGCGGCCCAAGGGCGCGGTGGGCCGTTCACGACCTGAAACGCGCGTGAGTATTGCTCACAGTTGGGCGTGAGGGGGCATGAGCGGTAGGCTGTAGCCGTCGTCGCCGGTCCGGGCTGCGTCTTTCGGGTGCAACCCCTGCTCGCAAGGTGAGTCTATGATCGCGCCGTGAGCGATCGGAGCGCTGGTGCGTCTCCATTCGGATGGAAACGCCGATACCGGCGTCGACGGTGCGCATGTGGATTTACGGGGGTCTCGCTCCCGCAATGCGGACAAGAGGCATAGACTCAGTACTTGCACTAGCGGTGCGTTGAAGAAAGGTGCGAACGGACATGGAAGATGTATTGGCCAGAGCCGCCCTGTTCAAGGGGGTGGACCCCGAAGCCGTCGAGTCCCTCATCAAAGAGATGGAGTACATCGACGTCAACAAGGGCCAGACCGTCTTCACCGAGAACGAGCCGGGCGACAGTCTCTACATCGTCATGTCCGGGAAGGTGAAGCTCGGGCGCCGCAGCGCCGACGGCCGCCAGAACCTGATCGCGGTCATGGGCCCGTCCGACATGGTCGGCGAGCTGGCCCTGTTCGACCCCGGTCCCCGCACCGCCACCGCCACCGCGCTGACCGACACCCGCCTGGCCCGGCTTTCCAAGACCGCGCTGCGTCCGTGGCTGGCCAACCGGCCCGAGATCGCCGAGCAGCTGCTGCGGGTCATCGCCCGCCGGCTGCGCCGCACCAACGACTCCATGGCCGACCTGATCTTCACCGACGTGCCCGGCCGCGTCGCGAAGGCGCTGCTGCACATGGCCAGCCGCTTCGGCACCCGCGACGGCGGCGTGCTGCGGGTCACGCACGATCTGACCCAGGAGGAGCTGGCCCAGCTCGTCGGCGCCTCCCGCGAGACGGTGAACAAGGCCCTCGCCGACTTCGCCGGCCGCGGCTGGCTGCGCCTGGACGGCAAGAGCGTCATCATCATGGACCCCGAGCGCCTCGCCAGGCGCGCCCGCGTGTGACGTAACCGACGTCGACGGCCTCCGGTACCGCCGGGGGCCGTTTCGCGTCCGGCGCAGGGTGATCTCGCAGGCCCCACCCGGACGGGGGATTCGACGCGACGGGCTCCGGCGTCTAGACTTCCGGTAATCATCCTCGGAGTCTGCTAAAGGAGCGCCAGTGGCAGGGCAACTGAACGTCGAACTCGTAGCCGTGGAGTCGAAGGTGTGGTCCGGCGAGGCCACGGCCGTCTACGCCCGCACCACCGAAGGCGAACTCGGCATCCTCCCCGGCCACCAGCCGATGCTCGGCGAGCTCCAGGTCGGCGGCACCGTCCGCATCCAGACCGAGGGCGAGAGCGAGCGGGCCTGGCGGATCGACGGCGGCTTCCTGTCGGTCACCACCGACGGTGTGACGGTCCTCGCCGAGACCGCCGAGGCGGTCGAGACGGCCACGGCCTGAGCCATGTTGGAAGCACTGCTCGTCACCGCCGCCCTGGCGGTCGCCGTGGCGGTGTTCCTCATCCTGACCTACGTGCGCCGGTCGGTGCTGTCCAAATACGGCTCGGTCGCCATGGCCGCGAGGCTCTCGCGCCGGATGGCCGGGCGCGGATGGGCTCCCGGCTTCGCCGTCTACGAACGCGGCACCCTGCGCTGGTATCGGATGTTCTCGCTGACGCCGGGGCCGCGGTACACGCTGGCCCGCACCGACGTGCAGGTCTCCGAACGGCGGGAGCCGGCCGGCGCCGAGGCACAGATCTTCCCGCCTGACGTCGCGATCCTGCGATGCAAGAGTTCCTCCGGTGAGGTCGAGTTGGCGATGACCGACTCCGCCGTCACCGGCTTCCTCTCCTGGCTCGAGGCCGCCCCGCCCGGGGCGGCCTTTCGTGAATGACCGACCGGCCGGATCCGACTTCCGGACGAGGACCGGCGCATCCGGTCCTTCCCGCGGATTACCCCCGTTTTCCTTCCCAATGAGGTCGAGGCGGCACCGGCGGTGCCTTACCGTCGAATCCATGCGCAAATACCTCATCATCGCGGCCGCGATGGCGCTGTCCCTCACCGCCGTCCCGGCCGCCGCACACGCACAGGCCCCCGATCCGGCACTCGACGAGGAACTCCTCGACGGGAAACTCGAGGCGTTCTATGAGACCGGCGACCACTCGGTGCTCGCCGAGGTCCGCGTCGGCGACGAGGTCTGGGCCGACGCCGAAGGTCCGCGCGGCCTCCACCGCCACCGCTCGCCGGTCGACGAGGACGACCGGGTCCGCATCGCCAGCCTCACCAAGTCGATGGTGGCGACCGTCCTGCTGCAGTTGGAGGCCGAAGGCGAGATCGACCTCGACGACGCGCTCAGCGACCACCTGCCGGGGCTGCTGCCGTACGAGCGGGAGCCGACCGTCCGGCAGATCATGCGGCACACCGGAGGCCTGGCCGACTACTTCCCGTACCTGTACGCCTCGCTGAGCGAAGGCGACATGAGCGACGTCTACGAGAACTACCGGAACTACTACAGCCCAGAGGAACTGGTGGCCATCGGCACCCAGGACCCGCTGCTGTTCGAGCCGGGCACCGACTGGTCCTACTCCAACACCGGCTACATCGCGCTCGGGATGCTCATCGAGGAGCTCAGCGGGGAGCGGCTGCGCGACGTGCTCGAGGAGCGCGTCTTCGACCCGGTCGGCATGCGCGACACCTACCTGCCGCGCGGGCACGGCTGGGGCATCAGAGGGCCGAACCCGGTGCCGTACTCGACCACCGGCGACGAGCGGTGGCCGTACTTCGACACCTCGCGGCTGTCGCACAGCCAGATGTGGGCCGCCGGCGGCGTCATCTCCACGATGGAGGACGTCAACGACTTCTACGACGCCCTCCTCGAGGGCGAGCTGCTCGGCGCCGAGCAGCTCGACGCGGCCACCGACTGGTACGACACCGGTGTCGGATACGAATACGGGCTCGGCCTCACCGGCCTGCGCATGACCTGCCCCGGCGACGCCGAGCAGGTCTACATCGGGCACACCGGCGGAGGCATGGGCCACCAGACCTACTCGTTCCACTCCCCCGGCGGCGACCGCCAGGTCACCGTCACCTGGAACATCGACTACCGGCACCCGGTCGTCGATCCGGCCGAACTGAACGCGGCGCTCTCGGCGTTCCTGGTCGCGGGCCTGTGCGGCGTCGACGCCGACGCCGGACCGCGGACCCTCCGGGCCCCCGAGCTGCCCGACTTCCCTTCGCTGATGGACCCGCGCTGAGAGAACGGCGGCCGGCGGAGCGTCCCGCTCGGAGGCTCCGCCGGCCGGTATCCGGAGGCGAGGGGCTCTAGGCTTTGCGTTTCTCTCCGGAGCGTCCCAGCACCCGCTGGAGCAGGATGAACGCCAGCAGCAGGACGCCGACGACGATCCTGGCCCACCACGAGCTCAGGTTGCCCTGGAAGGCGATGATGGTCGAGAGCAGGCCCATCACCATGACGCCGGCGACGGTGCCGAGGACGAACCCGGCCCCGCCGGTCAGCAGCGTCCCGCCGACCACGACCGCGGCGATCGCGTCGAGTTCGAGCCCGACGCCGGCGAGCGGGTTGGCGCTCTTGGTGTAGAACGCGGCCACGACGCCGCCGAGCGCGGCGCAGAAGCCGCTGACGGCGTAGACCCCGACCTTGGTGCGCGCCACCGGCAGCCCCATGAGCAGCGCCGACTGCTCGGAGCCGCCGACGGCGTAGACGCTGCGGCCGAACCGCGTGTAGTGCAGCACGAGAAATGCGATGACGACGACGGCGAAGGCGATGAAGGAGATGTACGGCAGGCTGAAGCCGCCGTCGCGCACCTCGCCGAACTCGACCCGCTCCATGCCCCAGGAGAAGAAGTCGATCTCGCGCATCGACACGTCGCGGTCGGAGATCTGCAGCGTCAGGCCCCGGTAGAGGAACAGCCCGGCCAGGGTCGCGATGAACGGCTGCACGTCGAAGTAGTGGATGACCGCGCCGGTGAAGGCGCCCGAGGCCGTCCCGAAGACCAGCACCACCGGCACGGCGATCTCGGCCGGCAACCCCAGTTCGACGGTCATCCAGGCCAGGGCCATGGTCGAGAACGCCATCATCGAGCCGACCGAGAGGTCGATGCCGCCCGACAGGATCACGAACGTCATGCCGACGGCGATGATGAGCAGCGCGGCGTTGCCGATGAACAGGTCGGGGATGAGCTGCGGGTTGTCGAAGTTGCGGTAGTTGGCGAGCCCGCCGAGGTACATGGCGACCAGCAGCGCGACGGTGGCGCCGATGGGGATGTAGCGGCTCAGGCCGTCGAAGAGCGTGGAGCGCGTCGGGCGCTCGGTGAGGGTGGTGCTCATTTGACGAGGGCTTTCTCCTCGATGGTGGGCTCTGGGGCGGGCCCGGTCGGTTTCGGTCCTGACGTGAACGGCCGCAGGATCCAGGCGCGGAACTGGGCCGACTGGAGCAGCGCGACGATGAAGACGACGACGGCCTTGGCGGTGAACTGCCACTGGCTGGAGAGGCCGACGTTGATGATCGTGACTTCGAGCGTGCCGATGATCGCCACGCCGATGGCGGTGCCCAGCAGGAAGAACCGGCCGCCGAGCAGGGCCGTGCCGCCGATGACGACGGCGAGGATGGCGTCGAGCTCGATCCACAGGCCGCCGTTGTTGGCGTCGGCGCTGCCGAGGTTGGCCGCGCCGATGAGTCCGGCCAGGCCCGCGCAGGCGGCGCAGACGAGGTAGACCAGGACGGTGATGCCGCGGGAGCGGATGCCGGCCAGGCGGGAGGCCTCGGGGTTGCCGCCGACCGCCTCGAGCAGCATGCCGAGCGCGGTGGTGCGGGTCAGCAGGGCGAGGGCCGCGAACACGGCCAGGCCGATCCAGATCGGCACCGGGACGGTCGCGATCGCGCCGCGGCCGAGTTCGACGAACGGCGTGTCGTCCGAGACCGAGGGGATCTGGCCGCCGGTGATGAGCTGGGCGATGCCGCGCCCGGCGATCATGAGGATCAGGGTCGCCACGATCGGCTGGACGCCGAAGTGGGCGACCATGGTCCCGTTCCAGGCCCCGATGATCGCGGCGATGACCATCGCCAGGGCGACGGCGGTGACCACGGTGACCAGGCTGGACTGGTCGCGGTCGAGGATCCACTGGCAGGCGACGGCCGCGGCGATGGCGTAGACGGCGCCGACCGACAGGTCGATGCCCTTGGTCGCGATGACCAGCGTCATGCCGAGGGCGATGAGCAGCAGCGGCGCCGAGCGGCGCAGGATGTTGACGAACGCGCCGCCGAGCCGTCCGTCGTGAACGCTGGGGACGATGAAGTCGAAACCGGTGACGGCGATGTTGACGACGATGAGCGCCACCAGGACCGCCAGCGGCCAGAACAGGCGCTTGAAGTACGGGTTCACGGCTTGGCTCCTCCGGCCACGATGGTGTCGACGATGCGTTCGGTGGTCATGTCGGCGGCCGCTTCCAAGGTGTCGACCAGTTCGCGGTCGCGCAGGACCGCGATGCGGTCGGACAGCCGGGTGACCTCTTCGAGCTCGGCGGAGATGAACAGGACGGACATGCCTTCGCCGGAGAGCTCGGCGACCAGGCGCTGGATGTCGGCCTTGGCGCCGACGTCGATGCCGCGGGTCGGCTCGTCGAGGATGAGCAGCCGCGGTTCGATGAGCATCCAGCGGGCCAGCAGGACCTTCTGCTGGTTGCCTCCGGAGAGGTTGCCCACCGGCAGGTTCGGGTCGGCCGGGCGGATGCCGAGCTTGTCGATGAAGTCGGCGACGAGTTTGTCGCGGCGGGCCGGCGGGACGGCGCGGGCCCAGCCGCGGGCGGCCTGCATCGCCAGGATCATGTTCTCGGCGACCGACAGGTCGCCGATCAGGCCTTCGGTCTTGCGGTTCTCGGGGCAGAACCCGATGCCGCGGGCGGCGGCGGTGCGCGGGTTGTGGCCGCGCAGCCGGTCGCCGCCGAGGGTCAGCGAGCCGGAGTCGTGCCGGTCGGCGCCGGCGATGAGGCGGGCGGTCTCGGTGCGGCCGGAGCCGAGCAGTCCGGCCAGTCCGACGACTTCGCCGGCGCGGATGTCGAGGTCGAACGGAGCGATCGAGCCTTTGCGGCCGAGCCCTTCGGCGGAGACGAGCACGTCGGCGTCCGCTCGGCGCCGGGAGGCCCGGTGCTCGAGCGCGTCGAGCGCTTCGGCGTCGCGGCCGAGCATGTGGCCGATGAGCTCGTTCTCGGGCAGTTCGGCGGTGGACCACTCGCCGACGAGGCTGCCGTTGCGCAGCACGGTCATGCGGTCGCAGATCTCGTAGACCTGGTCGAGGAAGTGGGAGATGAAGACCATGGAGGTGCCGTTGTCGGCCAGTTTGCGCATGACGCGCAGCAGGACGGCGACCTCGTCGCGGTCGAGCGAGGAGGTCGGCTCGTCGAGGATGAGGACCTTGGCCTCGATGTCGACGGCTCGGGCGATGGCGACCAGCTGCTGCATCGCGATCGAGTACGACGAGAGCGGGGCGGCGACGTTGAGGTCGACGCCGATGTCGTCGAGCAGCGCTTTGGCGCGGCGGCGCATCGCGCGGAAGTTGATGAACGGGCCCAGGCGCGGCTCACGCCCGGCGAAGAGGTTCTCGGCGACCGACAGGTTGTCGGTGAGGTTGACCTCCTGGTAGACCGTCGAGATGCCGCCGGCCTGCGCCTGTCCGGGGCTGTGGAAGCGGACCGGCTCGCCGTCGAGTTCGATGCGGCCGGCGTCGGGGGCGTGGACGCCCGTCAAGACTTTGATCAATGTGGACTTCCCGGCGCCGTTCTCGCCCATGATGGCGTGGATCTCGCCGGGCCGGAGGGTGAAGTCCACGCCGTCGAGGGCGCGGACTCCGGTGAAGTCCTTCGTGATGCCGGTCATCTGGACGATCGGCTCGTCGGACATGGGCTCATACCTTCGATTCGCGAAGCGGACGGGGACTCGAGCCGACCGTGCCCGGGCGGCCTCGGGCCGTCCGGACACGGTCGTGCTCATTGGTGCGGCAACAGGTCAGAACTGCCGGTTGGGAAGCTCGGCCTCGAAGTCGTCGGGGCCGAAGACGCCCTCTTCGACGGCGGTGAACTTCTCGAGCTCCTCGCCCTCGGAGACCTGGACGACCACGTCCATCAGCTGCGCACCGAAGACGGGGTTGCACTCGACGATGTAGTTGAGCTTGCCGTCGACGCCGGCCTGGAACCCGGCCTTGGAGCCGTCGACGATGATGATCTTGACATCGACGCCCGGCTCGTAGCCGGCCTCTTCGATCGCCTGGATGGCGCCCAGCCCCATCTCGTCGTTGTGGGCGTAGAGCAGGTCGATGTCCTCGAGGCCGTGGGTCGAGATGAAGGTCTCCATCACGGCCTTGCCGCCCTCGGCGGTGAAGTCGCCGGACTGCGAGTCGACCAGTTCGTACGGCAGGCCCTCGGCGTCGAGGATCTCGAAGAACCCGGTCCTGCGGTCATTGGCCGGCGCCGAGCCGACGGTGCCCTCGAGCTGGAGGATGCGCGTGGAGTCGTCGTCGGCGAACTCCTCGACGGTCCACTGGCCGGCCTTGCGGCCCTCTTCGACGAAGTCGGAGCCCAGACGGGTCACATAGAGGTCCTCGTCGGCCGCTTCGATGCCGCGGTCGGCCAGGACCACCGGGATGCCGGCCCGCTCGGCCTCTTCGAGGACCTCGGTCCAGCCGGTCTCCACCACGGGTGCCAGGACGATGACGTCGACCTTCTGCGTGATGAAGTTGCGGACCGCTTCGATCTGCTTTTCCTGGTCCTGCTGGGCGTCGACGAACTGGAGGTCGGCGATGCGGTCGTCGGCCTCGGCCGCGTCCTGCACCGACTTCGAGTTCGCGGTGCGCCAAGCGGACTCGGCGCCGACCTGAGCGAAGCCGACGACCAGGCCGTCACCGGAGCCGGAGCCCGAGCCGTCGCCGTCGTCGTCGCCCGATCCGCAGGCCGCGGCGCCGAGGAGGAGTGCGCCGGCACCAATGCCGGCAAGAGCTTTCTTGAGCACGTTCGTGCTGCCTTTCCTAGTCGATTGCACTTGAGGAGTTTCATTCATCCTTGCGGATGTTACCGATCACGTCAAGCCGTGAGCGGGCCTATCCGGCGTAACGATTCAGCAACGCAGTTCCGGAGCCGATCCGTCCCGCTCAGGTCAACCTTGGGACTTCTTCGGCTGCCAGAGTACATCGTTGCCGCCGTTGGCCGTGCGCGCCAACACGAACAAGAGATCCGACAGTCTATTGAGGTAAGTGACC
This sequence comes from Glycomyces halotolerans, assembly GCF_054779575.1. NCBI lineage: Bacteria > Bacillati > Actinomycetota > Actinomycetes > Glycomycetales > Glycomycetaceae > Glycomyces > Glycomyces halotolerans. The sequence continues at coordinate 20,161 of NZ_BAAGXZ010000030.1, read as the reverse complement.
GGGGTGGTCTCGGTGGTTTCGGGCTCCGCTGCCAGCAGCGCCCAGGTCGACCGCTCGGCCCGCCGGGCCACGGTGCAGGCCTGGTGCAGCAGCGCCGCGCCCGGGGAGCCGCCGCGGAGGATGAACGACCGCAGCGGCTGCAGTGCCGCGTTGAACTCGTCGATCCACTCCTCCAGCCGGCTCACATAGCCCTCGTCGATCCGCAGCGGGGGGTGCTTCGGGTCCGCGACGACCGGGGTCGACAGATCGGCGCCGACGTCGAACAGGTCGTTCTGCACCGCGGTGAGCACCACCGACATCCGCTCGGTGATCTCTCCTCGGTGGAGCGCCAGCGCCGAGCCGACGACGGCATTGACCTCGTCGACGTCGCCGTAGGCGGCCAGCCGCGGATCGGTCTTGGGGACGCGGGAGAAGTCGGCGAGTCCGGTCGTGCCGTCGTCGCCGGTTTTCGTATAGATCTTGGTGAGATTGACCGCCATACTCCAGACCATATAGCCTCACCGCATGGCGCATGTTGCGGTAATCGGTTCGGGACTCATGGGTTCGGGCATCGCGCAGGTCGCGGGCCTGGCGGAGTGGGAAGTGACGCTCATCGACAGTGATCCGGCGGCGCTGGATCGGGCCTCGGCCTCGATCGGCGACTCGCTCGACCGCTTCGTGGCCAAGGGCAAGATCGGCGAGGCCGACGCCCGAGGCGCGCAGGAGCGGATCACCGCGACCACCGACCTGGGCGAGGCCGCGCGCGCCGAGATCGTCGTCGAAGCCGTCTTCGAGCGGCTGCAGGTCAAACAGGACGTGTTCGCCGAGCTCTCGCGCATCTGCGGTCCCGACACGGTGCTGGCGACCAACACCTCGGCGATTCCGATCACCGAGATCGCCTCCGCCGCCTCGCACCCCGAACGGGTGGTCGGCACGCACTTCTTCTCCCCCGTCCCGATGATGCGGCTGTGCGAACTGGTGCGCGGGCTGCACACGAGCGATGAGGCCCTTTCCAAGGCCCGCGCGTTCGCCGAGAGCGCCGGGAAGACCTGCGTGGTGGTGAACCGGGACGTGGCCGGCTTCGCGACCACCCGGCTGATCTGCGCGTTCGTCAACGAGGCGGTGTCACTGGTCGAGGACGGCGTGATCTCGGCAGAGGACCTCGACACGGCGTGTCGGCTCGGGTTCGGGCATCCGATGGGCCCCTTGGCGACCGCGGACCTCACCGGCATCGACGTGATCACGCACGCCACGGAGAACATCTACGAGGACACCGCCGACGCGAAGTTCTTCCCGCCCTCGCTGCTGCGCCGCATGGTCGCGTCCGGCCGCATCGGCCGCAAGTCCGGCGAGGGCTTCTTCGACTACGAGTTATCCACAGGGCCGAAGCGTTATCCACAGGCGGGGAAACTCGTGTTGCGTCACGAGTCCGGCATCGGTGATGATCGTGCAAAAACCCGAAACCAGGCTTCATTCCCCTGGGCAGGCCAGGTGGTGCAAGTGGGATTCCGCAGACACCGCCGAACCAGACCGCGCGCGGGTCGCCCCCGCGCGCGCCGCCTGCCGAGGGACCCGCGGGAACAGCGGAGGCCCGGCGCGCTCCGGACGCGCCGGGCTTCTGCTCGGGAAATCTAGGCCATGGACAGGGTGGCGCGGGCCGGGGCCAGGACCTTCTCGCCGGCGCTGTAGGCGGTGATGGCCAGCTCCAGCGTCTCGGCTTCGGCCTTGCGGACCTTCGCCTCGATCTCGACGACCGCGCCGGTCTCGGCGGGGACGACGACGGGCTTGGCGAAGCGGGCCGACAGGTCGGTCAAGTCGGCCCGCAGCCCCGAGTCGGCGAGCCATTCGAGGACGGCCCGGGAGACCAGGCCCATGGTGTACATGCCGTGGGCGATGACGTCGGGCAGGCCGGCGGCCTTCGCGGCGGTCTCGTCGAGGTGGATCGGGTTGTGGTCGCCGGAGGCGTCGGCGTAGGCGGCCAGGTCCGAGCGGTGCACCGCGAAGGAGGCGCTGAACACCGTCTGGCCGGCGGCGAGGTCGTTCATGCGGTCGCTCCCGCCACGAAGAGGGTCGTCCAGACCTCGGCGATCAGGCCCTCGGCGTCGGTGACGTCGGTGCGCAGGCCGAGCAGGTCGTTGCCCCCGACCGTCTTGATCGACTCGACGGTGACGGTGCAGGCGATCTCGTCGCCGACCTCGAGTCGGCGGTGGTACGCGAAGCGCTGGTCGCGGTGGAGGACCTTCGAGAAGTCGAGCCCGAAGTCGGGGTCGTCGATGAGCGGGTCCGCCGCGGGCAGCGTGAGCGAGATCAGGTAGGTAGGCGGCACCGTCGCCCTGTCGGACATGCCGAGGGCGGCGGCGAAGCGCGCGACCGAGTCGGCGGTGATCGCCACCGGTTCGGTCGTCGGCAAGGACCGGCCTACATACGAAGCGTTGAGCATGCCGCTCTGGAGGGCCTAGCGGGTCTCTTTGTGAGCTCGCGAGGTCTTGCAGCGCGGGCAGTACTTCTTCAGCTCGAGCCGGTCGGGGTTGTTCCGCCGGTTCTTCTTCGTGATGTAGTTGCGCTCCTTGCACTCCACGCACGCCATGGTGATCTTGGGGCGAACGTCGGTAGCCTTGGCCACGATGAGTGCCTTCCTCGTAAATGCAGCGGACCCTGCTGGTCCGCTGACCGGACAAAACAAAAGCGTCGACTAGCCTAGCTCGGTAAGCAGTCGACGCCGATCACGAGTAGCGATGGCCGGGATCGAACCGGCGACACAACGATTATGAGTCGTTTGCTCTACCACTGAGCTACACCGCCGTGTGTGCCCACTGCCACCAGATGGATCTGCGAGGGCAGTCGAAACACTGGTCCGATGTACGGATCGGCAGTGCTTCCGAGCCCCAAAACGGAATCGAACCGTTGACCTTCTCCTTACCATGGAGACGCTCTGCCGACTGAGCTATTGGGGCGCTCGCGCTCTCACGCGGCCTTGACAAGAGTACATGATCCCGGCCGGAGTTCCTAAGCGGGGCCGCTCATGCGGTTCAGACCACAACGGCGGTCCGGGGCGGTTCTCAGACGGCGCGGAGCCGCCCGGAATCGCCGCCGCCCTGGCTCTCCAGCCAGGCCGCGAAGCGGTCCGGCGGCAGCGGCCGCGAGTAGTAGTAGCCCTGGCCGGTCTCGCACTCCATCGCCCGCAGCTCCTCCACGGTCTGGTGCGACTCGATGCCCTCGGCGACCACGTCGACCTCGAAGTGCCGGGCCAGCCCCAGCACGGCCCGCACGATCGCCCGGTCGTCGCGGTCGGTGGCCATACCCTGGACGAAGCGCAGGTCGATCTTGATCTCCTGGATCGGCAGCCGCCGCAGGTACGCCAGCGACGAGTAGCCGGTCCCGAAGTCGTCGACCGACAGCCGCACGCCCATCGCGTGGAGCCGGTCGAGCACCGGCGAGAGCCGCGACCCGTCGGCGACCATGTCGTCCTCGGTGATCTCGAACGTCAGCCGCTCCGGCGGCACTGCGTACCGCTCGAGCAGTTCGGCGACCCGGCCGGGGAAGGCCGCGTCGGCGAGCGTGCGCGGCGAGAGGTTCACCGCCATCGGCAGCGGCCCGTCCTCGCGGGACCACTCGACCGAGCGGCGCAGCGCCTCGTCGAGGACCATGTCGGTGAGCTTGCCCAGCTGCCCGGTGGAGCCGGCGATCGCGATGAACTCCTCGGGCGAGACCGGACCGTACGTCGGATGCGACCAGCGCACCAGGGCCTCCGCGCCGGCCAGCGCGCCGCCGTCGAGTTCGACCATCGGCTGGAAGTGGACCTCCAGCTCGTCGCCGTCAAGGGCGCGGCGCAGGTCCGCGGCGAGGCCGATGCGGCGCAGGCTCTCGGACTCGAGCCCGGAGTGGTAGGCCTGGACGCCGTCGCCGGCGTTCTTGGCTTGGCGGGTGGCGCTGTCGGCGCGTTGGAGCAGTTCGTCGGCGTCGGTGGCGAAGTCGGGGTGGGTGACGACGCCGACGGCGGCCGAGAGGTCGACGGCGACGCCGCTGAACTCGAAGGGGCCTTGCAGCTCGGCTCGCAGGCGCCGGGCGATGTCGGCGGCGGCTTCGGTGGAGGGCAGGCGTGTCTGCAGGATGAATTCGTCGGAGTCGATGCGGCCGATGAAGGAGGCGTCGGGGGCGTGCTCGGTGAGGCGGCGGCTGAACTCCACGAGCATGGCGTCGCCGGCCTCGTGGCCGAGGGCGTCGTTGATCTCGTGCATGCCGTCGACGTCGAACATGAGGACGGCTACGACTTCGCTGGGCACGGTGATGCGCAGGGCCTCTTGGAGGGCGGCGAGGCTGCGGCGGCGGTTGGCCAGGCCGGTGAGCGGGTCGTGGTAGGCGTCGTAGCGGAGCTGGTCGATCAGGCGGGAGTTGTCGACCGCGACGCTGACGTGAGCGGCGATGGTCTCGAGCAGTTCGAGGTCGACGGGGACGAACAGGGACATCTCGCCGCCGATGCGGTCGGCGACCGAGAGGCATCCGTAGACGTCGTCGCCGCTGCGCAGCGGCACGAGCATGGCGCCGCGCAGTCCGGCGGCCTGGAGTTCTTCGCGCTGGTGGCGGGTGCCGGACTTGGAGCCGATCATGAGGGGCTCTCCGGTGGCGATGACGGTTCGCTGCAGCGATTCGGGCACCGGGTCGAGGTCGGTGAGCCCGACTTCGTCGAGTTCGGCGGTGAGGCGGATCTCGGGGTAGCGGCCGCCGGCGGGGACCCAGACGGTCGCCGATTCGGCGGCGAGGATCTCGCGCAGTCGTCCGAGCATGGCGTCGATGAGCCGGTTGGAGCGCACCGAGTCGGCGACGAGCTGGGTGAAGGTGTTCAGCTCGCGCAGGACGTGCCGTTGCTGGCGCAGTTTCATGTAGCTGCGCGCCAGGTAGAGCATGGCGGCGGTCACGATGGCGACCGGGATGGCGGCCCACATGGTGGCGTCGAAGAGCACCAGGAGGATCAGGCCGACCGAGGCGGCCAGGATCGGTCCGATCAGGGTGAGCGAGAAGGCCAGCCAGGCTTTGACGACGCTGTCCCATCCGGAGATGACGAACAGGACCATGGAGATGAGGATCGTGGTGACCAGTCCGGTCAGCAGGCTCGCGCCGACCAGGACGCCCCAGGTCCTCGGGTCGGTGGCCGCGCCGAGTCCGACGAAGTGGACGAAGCCGGTCGCCACGGCGGTGCCGCTGGTGGTGAGCCCGATGTTGAACAGCGGTTTGAAGGCCCCGATGTCCTTGCGGATGTACCGTCCGGTGTAGAAGATCAGGGACGAGACGAGGCGGGCCGCCACGACCCAGAACGGGCCCAGGTAGAACAGGGCGACGACCAGCGGTATGTCAGTGAGGTTGAACGCGATCCGCAGGCCTCTGGCGTGGTGTTCGACCAGGAGGCCCTGCGTGAGCAGGAAGGCTCCGACCAGGAGCGGGAACCCGATGACGGGAAAGCGAGCGGGGGGGCCGAACGCGATCAGTGCGGCCGCGCCCCCCGCGAGGACCATGACGGTGAACACCCACGGCAGCACCCTGAAGAGGGTGGGGTACCGCGACCGGATCACCGACTCGCCCACCTAAGGACTCCACGGACGTGGAACCGTTATCCGATTTCGCCGGAGCTGGAAGTCGAGGAGAACCCGATTTCGCCCGAGCTGCCGTTCGGGTCCACGACGCCGATCTCACCGGAGCTGCCGCCGGTCGGGTCGAGGACGCCGATCTCGCCGGAGCTGGCGGATGCGGCAGAGGCGGTCCCAGCGACGAGTCCGAGCGCGAGCAGGCCGGCTGCGGCGGCAGCGGCGAGCTTCTTGAGCAGTCTGACCGGTTTCACGAGGCCTCCCGTGAGGTTCGAATTGGTAGTAGCCATGGGGACCAGTACAGCCATCGTGCCACAGTCCTCTCTCACATGGGAAGTCCTGTGGACTGAATCTAAGGCTAATTCTGGCTCAGCCGTACGTATGAGTGCGACTTCCCTCATTGTCGCCGATGCGGATCGGAGGCGCGCGGACGGGTCCGACGCCCGGTGTCCGTGGCGAAAACCACCGTCTCCGGTTAGGCTTGCCTTACTCTCGATTGTGATCACCGCCGCAGCTTTGGGGGCCGTCCATGACCGCGAACACCTCCGCCGACGACCTCGACGCAGCGCCGTTCTCGGTTCGCCTCCGGCGGGCGAGTTGGGTGCGCCACCAGGCGCTCGACCCGACCGCGGACGACCGGCCGGGCACGCCCGGGGTGTTCGAACGGCTCTTCGACGGCACGCTGCCGGTCGGTGATTACACGCGCTGGCACGCTCAGCAGTACTTCGTGTACGAGGCGATCGAGGCCGCCGGGGAGCGTTGGCGCGGCCACCCGGTCGCCGGGGCGTTCGTTTTCGACGAGTTGCTGCGGGCCGAGGCGATCGCGGCTGACCTGGAGTTCCTCATCGGACCGGGTTGGAGGGCGGTCGCGGCTCCGCTGGAGTCGACGAGCCGGTACGTCGAGCGGATCGAGCGGTCCGCGAACGCGGATCCGGGCGGCTACATCGCCCACTCCTACACCCGCTACCTCGGTGATCTCTCTGGCGGGCAGGCGTTCGGCAAGGCCGCGCGCCGTGCCTACGGTTTCGCCGAGCGCGGCGCGGCCTTCTACCGCTTCGCGTCGATCGACGACATCGGCGCCTTCAAAAACGAATATCGCTCGCGTTTGGACGCGGCCGCGCTCGGCGAGAGCGAGCGGCGCGCCGTCATCGACGAGGTGCTCGGCGCTTACGACTACAATGGAGCGCTGCTGGAGGAGCTCGCCGCCGGTTTCGCCTCCCCCGATCCGTTCGGCGAGGAGGCCGTCGCCGCGATCTGCCGCCACATGAACGTCGACCACGCCGAAGACACGCTCGTGATCTGCCGGGCCGCCGGCGGTCGCCCCGAGGCGACCGCGGCCCGCATGACCGGTCTCGACGGCGACGGCGGCGACTTCGCCGTCACCGTCCCCGGCGGCGAGGCGGCCGTCCGCATCCCGTGGTCGCGCAGGCTGACCGAGCGGGCCGAGGTGCGCACCGAGGTGGTGCGGCTCTTCACCGCCTCCCGGGAGCTGCTGCGACACACCGGCCGGTGACGAATCTCGCGCCGGTGCCGCGCACGGCGTTACGGTGACCCGGTCGTCAGGCTCACGCCCGGACACCGCCGGAGCGGTCCGGGGCGATGAGCGAAGCCACGGACCCGGAGGATCGATGTCCGAACGCGGACCGGCCCACGCCTGCACCGTCCGACGTCATGCCGCCCGGCCCCACCGTTTGCGAGGCCGTCACCGCGCTTCATGGGCCGCCGAGCTCTCACCGCTGCTGAGCGGCACGCAGAGCCGCTACACCGCCGTGGTCGGCACGGCCGTCGCCGGGGCCTCGGCCGTGGCGATCGCCTCGGCCGCGGGCATGCCGGCCGGCGACCCGGCACCCGCCGACTCCGAGGCCGCCGCCGACGTCGCCGCGATCGCCGCGCAGTCGGCCGCGCCCGAGCAGCACCGGTCGCAGGCGAGCGGGCCGGTCGATGCCGAACCGTCGTCGCAGGTCCAGCGGAGCGCCTCGCAGGAGACCTCCCGGGTCTCGCCGGTCGCCGTCCAGGAGGCGCAGGTGACGTGGGCGCCGATGCTCGACCGGATCGACATCACCTCGCTGTTCGGGCAGCGCTGGGGCCGCAACCACAACGGCGTCGACTTCGCGGCCGCGGTCGGCACGCCGATCTACGCGGCCTACCCCGGCACGGTGACGTTCGCGGGCTGGCAGAACGGTTACGGCAATGTCGTGATCATCGACCACGGCGAGGGCGTCGAGACCCGCTACGCGCACAACTCCGAGCTCACCGTCGCCGAAGGCCAGTGGGTCGAGGCCGGCGAGCAGATCTCCGAGGCCGGCAACACCGGCTTCTCCCTCGGCCCCCACCTCCACTTCGAAGTGCATGTGGACGGAGAGCCGGTGGAGCCGCTCGGGTACCTCGAGTCGGCCGGCCTCGAGCTGCGCTGACCGCCGATCAGAGCTTGGTCAGCGGCGCGAGCCGCAGGATCACCCATTTGGGCTCGCCGTCGCCGAAGTCGATGCGGACCTGGGCGCGCGGACCGGAGCCTTTGAGCTCGACGACCCGGCCGAGCCCCCACTTGTCGTGGTTGACGCGGTCGCCGACTTCGAGGACCGGCACGTCCCCGGCCTCGCGCACCGCGATCGGCTGCCCGAACGAGGGGGTCTTGCTCTTGACCGGTCGGGGCGGCGGAGCCGACTCGGTCCATTCGATCAAGGTCGAGGGGATCTCCGACAAGAACCGGCTGGCGGCGTAGAACTCAGGCTGCCCGAAGACGTTGCGGGTCCCGGCGCGGGTCAGGTGGAGGTGCTTGCGGGCCCGGGTGAGGCCCACGTAGGCCAGGCGCCGCTCCTCTTCGAGGTCCCCGGGCTTGGACATGGACCGCTCGTGCGGGAACATGCCGTCGTCCATGCCGGTGAGGAACACGGTGTCGAACTCGAGGCCCTTGGCGGTGTGGAGGGTCATGAGCGTGACCTGGCCGCCGTCCTCGGCCTCGGGGTCGGGGATCGCGTCGGCGTCGGAGACCAGGGCGACGTGCTCGAGGAACGAGGCGACGTCGGGAGCGGCGTCGTCCTCGTCGTCGACACCGCCGCGCACGGCCTGCTCGGTGAACTCGTGGGCCACGGCCACGAGCTCCTGGAGGTTCTCGACCCGGCCCTCGTCGCGCGGGTCGTTGCTCTGCTCGAGCCCTTCGAGGTAGCCGGTGTCGGCGATGAGCTTGTCGAGGACCTCTTCGGGCGGGGCGGTCTCGGCCAGGGCGGTGGCCTCGTCGACGATCTGGCAGAACCGCTTGATGCCGCTGCGGGCGCGGGCCGAGACGCCCGGGGCCTCGTCGACGCGGTGCAGCGCGGCCGGGAAGGAGACGCCGAGCCTCGCGGCCAGGGCCTCGACCTCGGCGACGGCGCGGTCGCCGACGCCGCGTTTGGGGACGTTGACCACGCGCTGGGCGGCGACGGTGTCGTCGCCGTTGACGGTGAGCTTCAGGTACGCCAACAGGTCGCGGACCTCTTTGCGCTCGTAGAAGCGGACGCCGCCGACGACCTTGTAGGGGATGCCGCGGCGCACGAAGACCTCTTCGAAGGCGCGGGACTGGGCGTTGGTCCGGTAGAAGATCGCCGTGTCGCCGAAGGTGGTCTCGCCGGCGTCGGCGAGCTCGTCGATGCGGCCGGCGACCCAGGCGGCCTCGTCGTGCTCGTTGTCGCCGGTGTGGCCGAGGATGGTCGGGCCGTCGCCGACGTCGCTCCAGAGCTTCTTGTCGCCGGCTCTGCCGCGCTGGGTGTTGTTCTGGATGACGTGGTTGGCCGCGTCGAGGATGTTCTGGGTCGAGCGGTAGTTCTGCTCGAGCAGGATCGTCTTGGCGTCGGGGTAGTCGCGCTCGAACTCGATGATGTTGCGGATGGTGGCGCCGCGGAAGGCGTAGATGGACTGGTCGGCGTCGCCGACCACGCACAGTTCCGAGGCGTCCTCGCCGGTGCCGACGAGCTCGCGCACGAGGACGTACTGGGCGTGGTTCGTGTCCTGGTACTCGTCGACCAGGACGTGGCGGAACCGCATCCGGTAGGACCGGGCCAGGTCGGGAAAATCCTGGAGGAGACCGACCGTGACGCCGATGATGTCGTCGAAGTCGACCGCGGCGGCCAGGCGGAGCCGCTCGGTGTACTGGGCGTACACGTCGGCGATGAGCCGGGCGCGGGCGCCGTCGGCGTCGGCTGCGGCCTGCTCGGGGCCGATGAGCTCGTTCTTGAGCCGGGAGATCTCGGCGGCGAACCAGCGCGGCGACTGCTTCTTGGAGTCCAGGCCGAGGTCCTTGACGATCTGGGTGAGCAGGCGCCGGGCGTCGTCGGCGTCGTAGACGGTGAAGTTCGACTTCCAGCCCAGCCGGTGGGCCTCGCGGCGCAGCATGCGCAGGCACGCGGAGTGGAAGGTCATGACCCACATCGCGCGGGAGCGGGCACCCACCAGGGAGGCGACGCGTTCGCGCATCTCGGCGGCGGCCTTGTTGGTGAAGGTGATCGCCAGGACCTGGCCGGGGTGCACCCCCCGCTCTGCCAGCAGGTGGGCGATGCGGTGGGTGAGGACGCGGGTCTTGCCCGAGCCCGCCCCCGCGACGATGAGCAGCGGGGACCCGGCGTGCTCGACGGCTTGTCGTTGCGGTTCGTTCAGGCCGGTCAGGAGGGCTTCGGTGGCGTCACTCATAGAGCTGCCATTATGCCGCGCCGGGTATGACACTCCCCAGGAGGCACGGTCGGCGCGGCACGGCCCCGGTGCGCTAAAGCGGGCCCCGTCCGGCCCTGAGGATGAGCATGGCGATCTGGACGCCGTCCTCGCCGAGCGCGCTGCGGTACTTGTCGAGGATGGCGCGTTCGCGGTCGAGGACCAGGCGGGTGCCGCCGTTGGCCATGCGGATCTCGCCGATGCGCTTGGACAGGCCGGCGCGCTCGTGCCAGAGGCGGATGATCTCGGCGTCGAGTTCGTCGATCCGGCCGCGCAGGTCGTCGAGTTCCTCGGTGGAAGCCTGGTCGGCGGCAGTGGTGGTGGACATCAGGGTCGCTCCTTCGGAGAGTGCTCGGTTCACGGTGACCGGGCTGGAGCCCCAGGCGCGGAAATGCCCCGGGCGCTTCGCCCGGGGCAGTAGGTTCGCAGTCAGCGCGACGACCTACGGCCCGGACGACCCGTGCCGTAGTAAAAGTAAAATCGCGCGTTCTGGTTCACGTCGCCAAGTATGCCACACGCCCGCCGGCACAGCCAGCGGGCGCGTGGGTCGGATCTCACTTCTCAGAGCGGGCCGCTACTGCTCCTCGCTGCCCCAGTCGCCGCCGGCGGCGGCGGCGCGGCGGCGCATGAGCACGATCGCGACCACGCCGGCGACCAGGACCGCGGCGCCGACACCGGCGACGGTCGCGGTGCTCGCGCCGGTGGTCTGCAGCTGCGGCTTCGGCGACGGGCTCTCGGAGGCCGGGGCCTCTTCGACGACGAGCTCGAAGGTCAGCGGCGTGCTGAACTCCTGCGGATGTGCCTCACCAAGGATGAGGTTCTGGCCGGTGACGGTCTCGCCAGCGTCGTCGACCGGCACAAAGGCACGGCCGACCGGAGTCGACCAGACGACGGTGTCGGTGACGATAGACACTGTGGCCGGTTCAGCCTCCTCGAATTCGACGTAGAAGGTCTGCCCGTCGATGAACTCGCTGAGCGCCTCACCGGACTCGTCGACGATGGTGGCGCCCTCGGGCTGCTGGAAGGTGACCGAGTCGATGTTGGTCTGGACCGTGAACGGCCCGACGGTGCTGCCGTCGACGACGGCTTCAGAGTCGTCGTGGGTGAAGGCCGGAGGCGCGGGCTCCTCGGCCGGCGGGGCGTTGGTCACCAGGTGGGTCTGGATGGTCTCGACGGCGGTGTCGAGGTCGGCGCCGCCGCCGGTCGCGTCGCCGGTCCGGATCTGCCAGTCATCGGTCAGCGACCAGACGGCGGCCTGGGTGCCGGCGTAGGCGATCTGGTCGGGGCTGTAGCCCTCGATCTCACCGGCGGTGAGCCCAGCGGCCTCCATCACCGCGTCGGCGTTGGAGCCGTTGTAGCCGTTGAGCAGAACCCCGAGGACCTTCGGGAGATTGTCGACCTTGGTGTCCTCCCAAGCGCTCTCCTGGTGAACGTAGGAGCTGAGGAGGTCGACGTGGATCTGGATGCAGTAGACGGTGCGGACGTTGTCCTCGCTGAGCCGGAGGCCGAGCATGGCCGCTTCCGGGCTCTGGTTGCCGGTCGCGCCATGGAGCTGGATGCCGTCTTCAATGACGACGTCGCCGGAGGCGACCGGTGGTGCGTCGTCGTCTTGCGCCTGGGCGGCGCCGCCGGCTCCGAGACCGAGCGCGATTCCCGCGGCGGCGGCCAGTGTCCCTTTCAGGGCTTTTCTGATCATAGGTGAGTTCCCTTTTATTTTCCGAGGGATTGACGCGTTGATTCTGCCTACGACACGTTAATGACCGCCCGCCGGTTGCATCGCGCGCCGTCGCGGCTCCGCGGCCGCCGCGAACTGGCGTTTCGGACCTTCAACGGAGCCAGAAGGGAGCACTGGGGACTATAACGATTCGGTATCGGAGCATCGTCGCGACGGCGTATGAGGCCGGTGGGACGCGCGAGGCCGGGGCCGCGACGATGTCGCGGCCCCGGCTGCACCATGCGTTCGGCAAGGTCGGTGAGCCGCCGGAGAGCGCCCGGCCCGAACCGGGTCGAAGAGATTCGGACTCTCCGGCGGCAGCGGGGGCGGAACACTCCCCCGCGTGCATCGGTCGGTCTATTCGGCCGCGGACCTGCGGCGGGTCAGCGCGATCGCGGTGAGGCCGCCGATGAGCAGCACCAGGCCGGCGGCGAAGAAGACGCTCAGGCCCGCCCCGGTGACCGGGAGCTGGGGCTTGGGTTCGGCGGGCCGCTCGGTCTCGGGCAACTCGAGGGCGAAGGTCCATTCGGCGGGGATCTCGGCTTCGCGGGGCTGGGCGAGGATGAGCTGCTGGGACGGTGCGGACTTGGCGTATTCGGTGACCCCTTCGGTGATCGACTCCTCGGTGGTGGCCAGGAAGACGCGGCCGACCGGCAGGTCGAAGGCGGCGTGGCCGGTGATGGTGATGCCGGTGGAGTCCTCGTCGAGGACGATGTGGAAGTCCTCGCCGTCGTCGAGGGCGTCGACGTCGTCGCCGGCCTCGTCGACCAGGCGGCCGCCTTCGGCGGCGAGGGTCACGGTCCCGGAGTTGGAGCGGATGGTGTACGGCCCGAATCGTCCATTCTCATAGGAGGCTTCGTCGATGCCGTCGAGGGTGATGTGGTATTCGGAGGGGTCGGGCAGGCGCCCGGTGTTCTCGGTCAGGTGCGCGTAGACCGCGGCGACGGCCTCGTTCTGCTCGTCGGTGCCGTCGATGACGGGGGCGTCGGGGTCGAGCGCGAAGCCGTCGGTGAAGTGCCAGACGGCGGCCTGGGTGCCGGCGTAGGCGACGCGGGCGGTGTCCATGGTGTCCCAGTCGGGGGCCGGCGCGGCGCCGGAGCGGTCGAGCAGCGCCTCGGCGCCGACGTTCGGGTGTCCGTTGGACAGCACCCAGCGGACTTGTTCGAGGTTGGCCACGCCGGAGGCGTCCCAGTCGCCTTCGGCGTAGGGGCTTTCGCCGTCGAGGTCGGTGCGGATGTCGATGCAGTAGACCTGGAGGGTCTCCTCCGTGCCGTGGGGTTTGAGACCGAGCACGTTGGCCCACACGTCGAAACGGTCGCCGTCGAGTTCGCCGGTCAGCTCCAGGCCCTCGGTGATGACGATGTCGCCGGTGACCGGGGCGTCGTCGTCGGTCTCCTGCGCCGAGGCCGCGGTGCCCGCCAGTGCGGTGAGGGCGGTCGCGGACGCGAACGCGGCGAGTCTCAAGTGTCGTGTCATGGGTCTTGGGTCCTCCTGAGGCGGTGAAGTCTGCTCCGCTGTCGAATGGGGAACGATCCTGGTCGGCGGCCCGGCGCGGCCGATCGGCTGAACGACGCGCAGATCACACCAAAAGTACGATGACAAAAAGGCATGTTTCGGTCATATCACCGCGTTCGGTGGCGGCGGGGGCCGTGCGCGAGCGACCCCCGGCAGCGGCCGGGCGGCCGCCGGAGCGCTCTATAGTCTGGGTTATGCCGATCTCGAAAGCCGCCTCCCGCGGCATCACCGACGAATTCAGCCGCCGGCGCGGCCCCAAGAGCGGCCTGGTCGTGGGCGCCGCCTGGGGGAACCCGGTGCTGACGGCGGCACTGGAGACGCTCATGCCGTCCGACCGCCTCACGGTCGTGTGCGAACCCGGCTCCATAGAGGAACTGCGGGCCGCGCTCGACGCCGAGGGCTCGTGGACCGCCGGCAACGTCACCGTGATCGCCGACCTCGCCGAAGCCGAACCGGCCGAACAGGTCATGCTCGCCGCGCCGGTGACGGTCGAAGCCGAGGCGTTCATCGCCGACATCGCGACCCTGCGCGAGAAGGTCCTGCCCGGCGGGGTGCTGTCCTTCGCCGCGACCCTGACCGCCCCGGCTCGCGAGGAGATCGCCGAACTGGTCGCCGAGTACGGCATCGGCACCGACCTGATCGTGCGGTCCTTCCCGCCGCTGCGGATCCACAAGCTCCGGATCGGTTCGGCCGCGAGCGAGGCCGAGCCGCGGGGCATCGCGCCCGCCGAGGAACTGGCGCCGGCGTGGCGGGCCTCGTCGGTGCCGCTGACTCCCGGCATGCACGTCGACTCCAACGGCGTCATCATCGGCGGTCTGCTCCTGGGCGCGGCGGTGGCCGTCAAGCGGCTGCGGCCGGCGTCGAAGGCGTGGATGCTGCCGGCCGCCGCGGCCGGTCCGGCCGCGGCGTTCTTCCGCGACCCGCAGCGCGAGGCCGACCTGCGCGGCGAAGACGACGACCCCAGCGCCGTCCTGGCCGCCTCCGACGGCCGCGTCTCGGCGATCGAGACCGTCGTCGACGAACGGTTCGGCGCGGCCACCGGCACCGCCGGCTCCGAGTGGCTGCGGATCTCCTCGCACCTGTCGGTCCTCGACGTCCACATCAACCGCTCGCCGGTGGCCGGTGAGGTCGCCGACGTGTTCCTGGAGAAGGGCGGCTACTCCAAGGTCAGCTCGCCGAGCGCCGAGCACAACACCGCCTGCTACACGGTGCTGGTGACCCCGCGCGGCCGCGTGGTCGTCGCCCAGCGCACCGGGGCGCTGCTGCGGCGGATCGTCAACCGCGCGAAGGTCGGCGCGGCGCTGGCGAAGGGCGAGCGGTACGGACTGATCCGGTTCGGTTCGCGCACCGACGTGTACCTGCCGGCCGGGGCCGCCGAGGCGCACGTCTCCCCCGGTGACCCGATCCGGGCCGGGGAGACCGAGATCGCCAGGTGGATCTGAGGTTCAGGCGCTGGGGCGGGCTGCGAGGGTCTTCAGGTCGACGACCTGCAGCGCGTCCTCCACGGCCGCCGACAGCGGCAGGTCGGCCAGGTCGTCGGCGTCGAACCAGCGCGACTCCGAGGTCGAACCGCCCGCGGCTTCGACGACCTGTGCGGCCGACGGGTCGGTCACCGTCGCCGAGTAGATCGCGCGGACCCCGTGCCAGTCCAGCGGGTAGCCTTCGGGGCCGATCGCGCGGCGGTGCCGGAACGAGGTTACGTTCAACAGTTCACCGACCAGCGCGTCCTGCCCGGTCTCCTCGTAGATCTCGCGGAACACCGCCGCCCGCGGCGCTTCGCCGAAGTCGACGCCGCCGCCGGGCAGATGCCAGGTCCCGGCGCCTGGGTAGCCGTCGGCGATGCGGGCGAGCAGGATCCTCCCGGCCGCGTCGGCGACCACGCCGTACGCGCCGAAACGCTGACCGCGCCTGCGGCGGCCCTTCTTGGCCTTTGCCGGCGGAGTGGGCCGCAGCTCGGTGGGGGTCTTGTCGACCCGCCCGGCCAGCCGGTCGTCGGCCAGGCCCAGGCACGCCGAGACGAACGGCGAATGCGGGTCGGCGGCGGCGCGGGCCGGGTCGACCCACTCGGCGGCGTACCCTTCGTCGGGCGAGCCGGCGACGGTCGCCCGGTAGATGATCGCGTTGGTGTGCGTGCCGCGCCTGGCCACCGCGACCGCTTCCCGCGGCTCGGTCACGGCCACGTCGAGACCGGTGTGTTCGTGGACCAGTCGCCCGGCGGCGTTCCTCGGGGGTTCCCCGTGGTCGATCACACCGCCTGGGAGGTGCCAGGGACCCGCTTCGCATCCGCCTCGACGGCGGCGGGTCAACAGGAGCCGGCCGTTCTCGTCACGTACCTCCCCGTACGCAGCTATCCGGAATTGCATCCCTCAACTGTACGACCTGATCAAGGGACCGCTATTCCCATTCGATCGTGCCCGGGGGCTTGCTGGTGACATCGAGGACGACACGGTTGATCTCGGGCACCTCGTTGGTGATCCGCGTGGAGATCTTCGCCAGCAGCTCGTAGGGCAGCCGCGACCAGTCCGCGGTCATGGCGTCCTCGGAGGTGACCGGGCGCAGCACCACCGGGTGGCCGTAGGTGCGGCTGTCGCCCTGCACGCCCACCGACCGGACGTCGGCCAGCAGCACCACCGGGAACTGCCACACCGACCGGTCCAGGCCGGCGGCCGTCAGCTCGGCGCGCGCGATCGCGTCGGCCGCGCGCAGCAGGTCGAGGCGCTCGCGCGTGACCTCCCCGATGATGCGGATGCCCAGGCCCGGGCCCGGGAACGGGTGGCGCCACACCATCGCCTCCGGCAGGCCCAGTTCGATGCCGATAGCGCGGACCTCGTCCTTGAACAGCGTCCGCAGCGGCTCGATCAGGTCGAACTGCAGGTCGTCGGGAAGCCCGCCGACATTGTGGTGGCTCTTGATGTTCGCCGTGCCGGTCCCGCCGCCGGACTCGACCACGTCCGGGTAGAGCGTGCCCTGGACGAGGAACTCGATGTCCTTCTCGGCGGCGACGTCCCGTGCGGCGGTCTCGAACGTGCGGATGAACTCGCGGCCGATGATCTTCCGCTTCTCCTCGGGATCCGAGACGCCCTGCAGCGCCGCCAGGAACTGCTTCGAGGCGTCCACGGCCCGCACATCGATGCCGGTCAGCTGCGCGTAGTCCTTCTCGACCTGCTCGGACTCGCCCTGCCGCAGCAGCCCGTGGTCGACGAACACGCACGTGAGCTGGTCTCCGATCGCCCGGTGCACCAGCGCGGCCGCGACCGAGGAGTCCACCCCGCCCGACAGCGCGCACAGCACCTGCTTGTCGCCGACTTGAGCGCGGATCGCCTCCACCTGCTCGTCGATGATCTGCGCGTTCGTCCACGACGGCTCGATACCGGCGATGTCGTGCAGGAAATGGCGGATGACCGCCTGACCATGGGGAGTGTGAGCGACCTCCGGGTGGTATTGGACACCCGCGAGCCTCGACTCCAGGTTCTCGAACGCCGCCACCGGCGCACCGGCGGTCGAGGCGACCACCGAGAAGCCCTCGGGGGCCGCGGTCACCGAGTCGCCGTGGCTCATCCACACCGACTGGCGGTCCGGCAGGCCCTCCAGCAGCTTCGAATCCGCGGTCACCTTCAGCTCGGTGCCCCCGTACTCGGAGGTGCCGGTGCGCGTCACGGTGCCGCCCAGGGACTGCGCCATCGCCTGGAAGCCGTAGCAGATCCCGAGGATCGGCACGCCCGAGCCGTAGACGTCCTCGTCGACGTGCGGCGCGCCGTCGGCGTACACGCTCGAAGGCCCGCCCGACAGGATGATCGCCGCCGGGTTCCTGGCGAGCATCTCGCTCGCCGGCATATCGGACGGCACGATCTCCGAATAGACCTGGGCCTCGCGGACCCTGCGGGCGATGAGCTGCGCGTATTGGGCCCCGAAGTCGACCACCAGCACCGGTTGTTGCATGTGGTCAAGCGTAACCGGTCGCGGCCGTCACACCGCGCGGCGCGGCGGCGCGCGGGCCGCATCGCCCCGCCCGGGCCACTAGCCTTGGGGCGTGCTCAACCCCGGCGTCGCCGAATCGCTCAGACGGGTCGGCCGAGACCTGCGGTCATGGACCGCCGGGGAGGCCGCCCCGATACTCGCGCTCCGCGCCGCCGGCGGCCTCGCCGCCGTCCTCATCGTCGTCCACCTCGCCGACGCCCCCGCCTGGGGCACCGCCGCGGTCATGGGCGCCTGGCTCGGCGGCGTCGGCCTGCTCACGCCCGGCAGCCGCACCGAACCGGGCGTGCCCCTGCTCATCGGCCTCGCCGGCGCCGGCGGGCTCCTCCTCGGCTCCATCGGCCACCCCGTCCTCCTGGTCGCCGCCGCGGCCCTCTACGGCCTCGCACTGACCTTCCTCAGCTCCATCTCAACCGCCACCGGCGTCACACTCACCGTCTCCGGACTCGGGTTCTTCCTCGCCGAGCACCTCACCGAAGGCACCGACCCGTGGACCGCCGCGGCAGCCGTCTGCGCCGGCGGCGCCGTCCAAGCGCTCACAGCGCTCCTGCCACCCCGCTACCGGTGGGCCGAAGACCGCCGCGTCCTCGCCGGAGCCTGGAGGGCCCTCGCCGACGAAGCCGAAGCCCTCGCCGACGACCCTCGCGCGCCCTACCGCACCGGCGCGCTCGTCGAAGCCGCCCGCGAACTCGACAAACGCCGAGCCCTCCCCGCCGCCGTCCTCGACGCCCGTGCCCAGATGTACGCCGTCTCCGCCGCCATCGCCCGCGTCGCCTCCGCCCGGGCCCGCGCCGACGCCCGCGACCTCGACACCGTCGCCTTCCACTCCGAAGCGCTCCGCCTCGCCGCCGGACTCCTGCGCCACTTCGCCGACGAGATCACCTCCCGCAGGCCCGCCGCCCTCGACTGGGACGAACTCCTCGAAGGACTCGGACGCAACCCCGTGGCCACCTCCACCGGGACCATCCCCGCCGAGATCAGCGGCCTGCTGCGCACCCTCCACGACACCGAGGGCTACGCCGGCCGGATCGCCACCGGATCGGACGACATCGTCGGCGCCGACCCGACACTGCGCTACGCCACCGGCCAAGCCCGCGAAGCGGTCGCCAAACTCGCCGCCCGACTCCACTGGTCCGACCCGATCGTGCACCACTCCCTGAGGAGGGCGGGCGTGGTCGCGCTGGCGACCGCCGCCGGGATCGCCTGGCCCGGCGGATACGGCTACTGGATCCCGGTGACCGCGTGGCTGGTGCTGCAGGCCGACTTCGCCGGAACCCTCACCAGGGGCGTGACCCGGGCCGTCGGCACGCTCGGCGGCGTGGTCTTCGCCTCGATGCTGAGCATCGTCGTGCCGCACGAGGCGATGTGGCTCAGTCTCATCGTGCTCGCGTTCGCGCTGCTGGCCTACTGGGTGCGGCCGGTGTCGATGCTGGTGTTCGCCGCCGCCGTCGCCGGGTTCACGGTCTTCCAGCTCGACCTCTCCGGAGAGAACGCACTCGGCGCGGCCGTGGGCAGGGCTGTGTCCACATCGGTGGGTGCTTCGCTGTCGATCGGGTTCTACATGCTCGCGCCGAGCTGGCAGACGCGGCGGCTGGGCGACCTGCTGGCGGAACTGGTCGACTCCTACAGCGACTACGCGCGCCTGGCACTGGACCGGCAGGCGCATCCGGCCGACTACGACGCCCCTACCATGCACGCGGTGATCGACGACGTGCGCGCAAAGCGGGCCGCACTCACCACCGCGGCCGAGCAGGCGAAGGCCGAGCCGGTGACCGGGCCGGGGCCGATGTCGGCGGACGCGCTGGGCGCTGAAGGGGCGCTGTCGCGGGCGGCGCGGGCGCTGGTGGCGATCAACGCCAGCGTGGGGCGGGGCGAGGCGGTGGGACTGCCGGGGGTGGAGGCGTTCGGGACGGCGGTGGATGCGGCGTACCGACGGTTGGCGGCGCTGGCTCGGGGCGAGTCGCCGCCGCTGCCGGTGGATTTGGAGGAGGCCGCGCGGAGGCTCGATGAGCAGTTGGCGGAGGGCGATGCGGAGACCCGGGTGCGACGGAGCGTGCTGCGGTGGGAAGTGGACAACCTCATTGAGGCACTGGACGATGCGGGCCTACTGATGGCCGACTGGGACCGGTCCCGGAGCTGAAGGGCTGGGCGGGGCCGGACGTCGGGCTGCGGGTGTGGAGTGAGCCCGGGTCGTTTGTCAGCGACGACGGGGTAGGAGGGCGGCCCTGGTCCTGTCTTCGGCTGTCGGGTGTGTGGGTGGTGCGGGTGGTTTGGCGGCGACGAAGAGGTAGCGGGGTCGTTGGGGTCGTGTCGGCGTGGCCGGGACCGGCGGCGGGCGGGGCCTGTTTGGAGTGTCGCTCGGCTTTCCGCTTGGGCCGCAGACGGTTCGGGGTCGGAACGTGAAAGCATTCGCACCCTAAGAGTGATGGCAAACCAGCCCTGACCTGGGATCATTGAAGTATCAGGCGAACAAGCCACCGGAAACCGGCAGGACGATCGAACACCGGACACCGCGAGAGAGGGGTGTGGCACATGGCAGGCAACCAGGCATCGAACCAGGAACGCTCGGTCAAGTCCGAGGCCATCCACACCAACCTCGACAGGGCCGCCGCCCTCATCAACTCCGTGCACGCTCGTGTGCTGGCCGAGGTGATCGAGGCCCAAGCCTGGCGGATCCACCGCGAGGTCGACGGCTACTCCGCGGTCCGGGCCTGGCTGG
>NZ_BAAGXZ010000029.1:0-44712 GCF_054779575.1 Glycomyces halotolerans | reverse complement strand
TCACTCTTAGGGTGCGAATGCTTTCACGTTCCGGACCCGAACCGCCTGCGGCCCAAACGGAAAGCCGAGCGACACTCCAAACAGGCCCCGCCCATGCTCCAGCCCCGGCCACGACGACACGACCCCAACGACCCCGCTACCTCTTTGTCGCCGCCAAACCACCCGGGCCATCCACCATCCGACAGCCGAAGAACCGACCGCGCCTCTCCACCTACCTCGTCATCGCAGCCGGACACCCCAACCGGCCACACTCAGAAAGCGCCCAGAATCGGCCTCCACCAGGGGCGATCCGATGCGGGCTTCCAACGCCGGCGGCGAGCGGTTAGCCTCGGGCCATGCGCTTCAGCCCGCACTTGGAACCACTCCAGCCTGCTTACGGGACCGGGACACTCGCCGACGTCATGCCCACCGCCCTCGCAGCACTGGGGGTTCGGGGCGACGGCCGTCCGCTGCCGCTGCGCGGCGCCGAACTCGACGGCGCGCGGCGCATCGCGGTCCTCCTGCTCGACGGTTTCGGCTACCACCTGCTCAGGCAGGCCGCCCAGGCGAGCGCGACCGTCGAAGCGGTCCACAACGGGGAACTGGGCACCCTGATCCCCATCACCGCCACCGTGCCCTCCTCCACACCGATCAGCCTCGCCTCGCTGGCCACCGGGAGCCCGCCCGGCCACCACGGGATCATCGGCTTCACCGTCCGAGTCCCCGACACCGGTGACCTGGTCACGCACATCCGCTGGGAGGACAATCCCGACCCCGAGACCTGGCAGCCCTCGCCGTCCTGCTTCGAACTGGCCTCGGCCGACGGCGTCGCCTGCACCATCGTCTCCAACGGCGTCTTCCGCGACACCGGCCTGACCAGGGCCATCTACCGCGGCGCGGACTGGGCGCCCGCCGCCACGCCGCCCGAGGTCGCCGCCGAGACGATCAACGCGCTCGCGCGCGGCGACCGGAGCCTCGTCTACGCCTACCTGCCGAACGTCGACACCGCCGGGCACCTGTACGGGATCGGCTCGTCCGAGTGGCTCGACGCCGTCGCCGCCGTCGCCAAGACCATCGACGACCTGCTGACCTACCTGCCACGCGACGCGGCCCTGCTGGTGACCGCCGACCACGGCATGGTCAATCTGACCGAGCGCCTCCACGTCGACGAGCACCCCGAACTGCTCGGCGGCGTCGAAGCGATCGCCGGGGACGGCCGGATGCGGTACCTGCACACCGAGGACGGCGCCGCCGCCGACGTCGCCGCGGCCTGGCGCGAGGCGGTCGACGGTCGCGCCGAGATCGTCTCCCGCGACGATGCCATCGATCGCGGCTGGTTCGGCCCCGAGGTCACCGCGACGAGCCGCGACCGGATCGGCGACCTCGTCGTGGCCTGCGGCGACACCTTCGCCGTCGTCGGCGTCGCAGGCGAGCCGCCGCACGTGGCCCACCTCATCGGCCAGCACGGCGGCCTCACCGCCGCCGAGATGGCCGTCCCCCTGTGGTCCTACCGAACGTGAGCGCGCGCTGTCGGACCCGCCGGTTACGCTTCGGGCGTGGCCAGTGTTCAGTCGGAGTACATCGGTCCCGATCTGTCCGATGACGGGGTCGAGATCATGCACGTCGACATGGACGCGTTCTTCGCGTCCGTGGAGATCGCGCGCGATCCGAGCCTGCGCGGCAAACCCGTGATCGTCGCCGGCCTCGGTCCCCGCGGCGTGGTCTCGGCGGCCTCCTACGAGGCCCGCGAGTACGGCGTCCACTCGGCGCTGCCGACCGCGGTCGCCCGCCGCCGCTGCCCGAACGGCGTGTTCATGAAGCCGACGGTCTCCTACGGCGAGGTCTCCCGCGCGGTCATGGCGATCTTCCGCGAGTACACCCCGCACGTCCAGCCCGTCTCGGTCGACGAGGCCTTCCTCGACGTCGGCGGCGCGCGCCGCCTCATCGGCCCGCCGGCCCCCATCGCCCGCGAGATCCGCCGCCGCGTCCGCGACGAACACGGCATCACCTGCACCGTCGGCATCGCCTCCACCAAATTCCTCGCCAAGCTCGCCAGCGAGTACTCCAAGCCCGACGGCCTCGGCGTCGTCCCCCGCGAGACCGAGCTGCGCTTCCTGCATCCGCTGCCCATCAGAGCGGTCTGGGGCATCGGGGAGAAGACCGCGCAGAAACTGGGCCGGCTCGGCATGCGCACCGTCGGCGACATCGCGCAGCTGAGTGTCGACCGCCTCGCCGCCTCCGTCGGCACCGCGAACGCCGAGCACCTGTACGCCCTGTCGCGGAACCTCGACCCCCGCCCGGTCCGCCCCGAGCGGGTCGAGAAGTCGATCAGCAACGAGACCACGTTCGGCCGCGACGCCCCCGACGCCCACGCCTGGGGGCCCACCCTGCTGGAACTGTCCCGCAAGGTCGCCTCCCGTGCCAGGGCCGCCGGGTGGATGGGCCGCGGCGTCACCGTCAAGATCCGCTTCGGCGACTTCCGCACCATCACCCGCTCCCGCATGCTCGCCGCCCCGACCGACGTCGGCCACGAGATCCACGCCGCCGCCCGCGACCTGGCGGACGCGGCCGCCACCGCACCGGTCCGGCTCATCGGCGTACGTCTCGATCACCTGGTCGAGGCCGCTTCGGTCGGCCGCCAGGTGGCCCTCGACGAGCCCGACCACGGCTGGCGCGACATCGAGACCGCCATCGACCACGCCACGGCCAAGTACGGCAAGGGCGCCATCCGCTCGGCCGGTCGGCTTCGGAAGGCCGAATCATGAAGAGGCGGCGGGGAAGCGGCCCGAAGGCGCATAGGACCGAGGTGCCGCGGGTATCCCCGCTCAGTAGGGTGGGAACGGACAGATTCAAGGACGAACTGCCTTCCGCCTCGGGCGAAAGGCTCGTAGACTTGAAGCACAAGCACCAAGGCCCGTCGATGCGGCGGACCTGCCGAGACTAGCGCAGGAGGAGTGTCGTGCCGCTCTCCGACCACGAACAACGCCTGTTCGAGGAAATCGAGCAGTCCTTGTCCGAAGATCCGCAGTTCGCCTCTGCTGTGCGCGCCAGTGACCCGGCGCATGTGACTCGCCGCAGGCTCATCCTCGCCGGCATCGTCACCGTCCTTGGCATCGGCGTCGTCGTCGGCACTGTGATCGCCGGTGCCGCGAATTGGGGTGCGCCCATCGGCGCGGTGCTCATGTTCGGCGGTCTCATCATCGGGCTCTGGGCCCAGCGTCGCGGCACCACCGGCAAGTTGCAGGCCGTCGACGGCAAGGCGAGCCGGCCCACCGGGGGCGGTTCGAAGCCCCCGCCCAAGGCCGGCGGCTTCACCTCCCGCATGGAAGAGCGCTGGCGGCGTCGCCGCGACGGCGGAGACTTGTTCTAAGGACCATTCCGAGACACACAGCGAAGGCGGGCCGAGCTTGACGCTCGGCCCGCCTTGCTCTGTCCGTATATCGCCTTTACCGGCCGCGGAGCATCGCGCGGCGCGCGGCGCGCCCCTGGTTGGCGCTGGTCGGGACCGGGCCCTTCGGGATCGACAGACCCATGCCGAGTGCGTCGAGGCGCTTGGACACGTGGTTGGCCTCCTTGGCGCCGATGTTGCGAGGCAGCCGCGTCAGGCGCTTGCGCACCTCCGTGACCGAGAAGTCGTCGTTCGGCGTCTCGCCGACCATGAACGTGTAGACCGGCGTCGAGCCGACCACCCGGGAGATCCGCTTCTTCTCCTGCCCGAGGAGCTTGCGGACTTTGCCGCCGCCCTCGCCCAGGAGCACCACGCCCGCCTTGCCGACCGCGCGGTGCACCATCTGGCTCTCCGAGAGAGCCGCCACACCGGGCGTCACATGCCAGCCGCGCATCCCGTCGATGAGGGCGTAAGCGGCGCCGGGCCGCCCCACGGCCTCCTTGTTCACCACCTTGCTGGTGCGCATGTTCAGCACGATCATGCCCGCCAGCAGCGCGACGAACACCGCGCTGACGAACCAGAACAGCGAGATCCGAGCGAAGAGCACCAGGGCGGTGACGACGATGAACGGCAGCAGGATCGCGACGGCCTCGAGCGGCAGGAACCATTTGTCCCGCTGCGTCGTGAACTTGACCGCCTGGCCGATGACCTTCAGCCGCGACCCGAATGACTCTTTCTCCTGCTGCTTTGCCATGGCTCCAAGTCTACGGTGCGATCGGGGCCTCTACGGGAGGGGCTTATTCACTGCCGGCGAGCTCAGCCGAGGGGGTCTCGGCGCGCGCGTCGACCGCCTGCCGGTACAGCCGGCCGGCCCGATACGAGGACCGCACCAGCGGACCGCTCATGACGCCGGCGAAACCGATCTGTTCGGCCTCGGACGCCAGCTCCACGAACTCCTCGGGCTTGACCCACCGGTCGACCGGGTGGTGGCGCTTGGTCGGGCGCAAGTACTGGGTGATGGTGATCAGCTCGCAGCCGGCCGCGTGGAGGTCCCTGAGCGCCTGCGAGACCTCTTCGCGGGTCTCACCCATGCCGAGGATCAGGTTCGACTTGGTGACCAGGCCCTCCTTGCGGGCGGCGGTCAAGACCTCGAGCGACCGGTCGTACTCGAAGGCCGGCCGGATGCGCTTGAAGATCCGCGGGACGGTCTCCACGTTGTGCGCCAGGACCTCCGGGCGCGACGAGAAGACCTCGGCGAGCTGGTCGGGCTCGGCGTTGAAGTCGGGGATGAGCAGCTCGACCCCGCAGCCGGGCACGGCCGCGTGGATCTGCCGGACGGTCTCGGCGTAGAGCCACGCGCCGCCGTCGTCGAGGTCGTCGCGGGCGACGCCGGTGACCGTGGCGTACCGCAGCCCCATCTTCTCGACCGACTCGGCGACGCGCCGCGGCTCGTCGCGGTCCAGCGGCGAGGGCCTGCCGGTGTCGATCTGGCAGAAGTCGCACCGCCTGGTGCACTGCGAACCGCCGATGAGGAACGTCGCCTCCCGGTCCTCCCAGCACTCGTAGATGTTGGGACAGCCCGCCTCCTGGCAGACCGTGTGCAGACCTTCGTCCTTGACCAGCCGGTGGAGTTCGGTGTACTCCGGCCCGGTCTTCGCCTTCACCTTGATCCAGGAGGGTTTCTTCTCGATCGGGGTCTGGGCGTTGCGCACTTCGAGACGCAGCATCCGGCGTCCCTTGGGCTGTTCGGAAGTCACGGTCCCCACCCTACGCCGGGACCGCGGCGCGCGGCAGGTGTCGCTCGGCACAGCCGCGATGCGAAGCACGGCCCGCATCGCGGCCGCTGCTCTAATAAGGCGGAGCCGACTCGACAGGGGAGCATCTGTGGAACTCATTCACCAGGGCAAGGTCCGCGACCTCTACGCCGACGGCGAGGACCTCATCCTCGTCGCCTCCGACCGCATCAGCGTCTACGACGTCGTCCTGCCCACCGCGATCCCCGACAAGGGACGGCTGCTGACCTCGTTGAGCCTGTGGTGGTTCGAGGCGCTGGCCGATCTGGTGCCGGGCCAGATCGTCTCCGTGGAGGACATCCCCGCCGAGTTCGCCGGCCGGGCGCTGCGGGTGCGCCGCCTCGACATGGTGCCGGTCGAGGCCATCGCCCGCGGCTACCTCACCGGCTCGGGACTGGCCGACTACAACGCCACCGGGGCGGTCTGCGGCATCGCCCTGCCGCCCGGCCTGGTCGACGGGTCGGCGCTGCCCGAGCCGATCTTCACCCCGACCACCAAGGCCGCCGTCGGCGACCACGACGAGCCGATCTCCTTCGAGCAGATGGCCGCCGACATCGGCGCCGAACCGGCCGAGCAGATCCGCGACCTGACCATGTCCGTCTACCGGCGCGGCGCCGAGATCGCCCTCGAACGAGGCATCATCATCGCCGACACCAAGCTCGAGTTCGGCTACGACCGCGACGGCACGCTCCGGCTGGCCGACGAGGTCCTCACCTCCGACTCATCGCGGTTCTGGGACGCCGAGGCGTGGAGCCCCGGACGGGCGCAGCCGTCGTTCGACAAGCAGTACGTCCGCGACTGGGCGCGGTCGACGGGCTGGAAGCCCGACGCCGGACCGGCCCCCGAGATCCCCGAAGACGTAGTCGAGGCCACCCGCCTGCGCTACATCGAGGCCTACGAGCGGCTCACCGGGCGGCGCTGGTGACCCGCAGCGGCACGCGCAGCGTCAGCCGCCAGCCGCCGTCGCCGGCCGCCCCGTAGTCGAGGCTCCCGCCCAGCAGCTCGGCGCGTTGCCGCAACCCCATCAGCCCGTGCTGCGAACTGGGAAGCTCGACCACCGGACGCGTGGGAGCGGCGTTGACCACCTCGACCTCGACGCCCTCGGCCCGGCTGCGGATGCGCACCCGCGCGGTCGCGCCCGGGGCGTGCTTGCGAACGTTCGTGAGCGCCTCCTGCACGGTCCGGTACACCGCCCGCTGCACCGGGGGATCGAGCTCGGGCAGCGCGTCGATCTCCAGACTCGCGTCGATGCCGCTGCCGCCGACCAGCTCCTCGATCTGTGCGATCGTCGGCTGCGGCGTCAGCTCGGTCGCACGGATGCCCGACGCCCGAAGCACCCGCACCATGTGCCGCAGCTCTTCGAGCGTCCGGACGCTCAAGCGCCGGATCGTCGAGGCCGCCTCCCTGGTCTCGCCGTCCTTCGCCTGCATTTGCAGCGCCCCCGCCTGCACCGCGATGAGGCTCACCTGATGGGACACCACGTCGTGCATCTCCCGGGCCAGCTGGGCCCGGTCGGCCGCCAGCGCCTGCTGCGTCAGCAGCCGCTGCTCGTGCTCTCGGGCCTCGGAGATCTCGTCGAGCCGCTCGTAGAGCATGCTGCGGGTCCGCATCAGATACCCGAGCGTCGCCGGGACGGTCGAGATGGCCCCGTAGTAGAGGATCTGCCGCAGGCCGCGGACCTCGTCGCGGGTCATCCACAGGAAGTACTCCGGCTCCCCGGTCGCCTCGCGGGACTCGAACAGGTACCACCACAGGTTCGGATCGGAGTAGCAGAACGCGGCGCTGAGCACGGCGATCGCGGCGATCGGCAGCCACCGGCCGCGGGCCAGCTCGGCGAGCGTGTAGATGGCGAACAGCGAGGCGACCTTCTCGGTGACCATCGCGGCGGCCGGGATCGTCGCGAGGAACACCGCCAGCGGGTACCGACGGCGCAGTACCAGGGCCGCCACCCCGGCGATCGCGAACGACGCCGCCGGCTGGTTGTCCATCCGGACCACCACCAGGAGGTGGGCCGCGGCCGCCGCCAGGACGAACGCGTCGAAGGCCCACTGCGGCGGCCGCCGGGCTTTCACGACCCGGGCCCGTCGACCAGCAGTCCGGACCGCTCGGCGATCAGCGCCGCCTGCACGCGGTTGGAGACCTCGAGTTTGGCGAGGATCGAACTCACGTGGTCCTTGACGGTGCCCACGCCCAGGAACACCTCCGCGGAGATCTCGGCGTTCGACCTGCCCTGCGCCAGCAGCACCAGGATGTCGCGCTCCCGGTCGGTCAGCCGCTCCACGAGCGGATCGGCGTCCGGGGAGGACGCCCCCGAGAGGTAGCCGGCGATGATCGTCTTGGTGACCTTCGCCGACAGCGCCGAACCCTCCGTCATCAGCGAGCGCACCTGGTACACCAGATGCTCGGGGTCGGTGTCCTTGAGCAGGAACCCGGCGGCGCCGAGCCGGAGCGCGGCGTCGACGTACTCGTCGGTGTCGAAGGTGGTGAGCACCGCGGTGACCGGCGGGCGCGAGAGGTCCCGCAGCCGCTTGAGGATGGTGAGGCCGTCGACGTCGGGCATGCGGATGTCGAGCAGCACCACGTCCGGGCGGAGGGCGATGATCTTGTCGATCGCCTCGCCGCCGGTGACGGCGTCGACGACCTCGACGTCCTCGGCGGTGTTGAGGATGTGGGTGAAGCCCGAGCGGATGAGGGCTTCGTCGTCGACGATGAGGACGCGGATCACGGCTGGGGTGCTCCTCTCAGGCTGGGGTGCTCCGCTTCGATTGGGAGTGCAAGAAGCATAGTCATGATCCGCCGCCCGTTCCATCCGTAGCCTGTCGGTCACCGCATCCGAACGGCTCCGGCGATTCCAGCCGATCGGATGGGGCGTCCAGCCGACCGGCGGGGGACGGTCCACCACGACCGATGCCACCCCTGGAGGCGGACGGTAGGTCGACTCTGGACTTTCGAGGGGCGCGATCGGCACGGGCGCGGACGAACATGGGGACTCCACCCGAACCGAGTTCATAGGAGCCCTCCATGTGCGGATTCGTCGTACGAGCGGGTACCGACGCCGGCCTCGCCGGGCCGGACCTCGCCGACCTGCTCGAACTGCTCCACCACCGCGGTCCCGACGAGACGTCGGTCGACCCGGCCGGCCGGCGGGTCCGGATGGGCTTCAAGCGGCTGTCCATCATCGACGTGGCCGGCTCGCACCAGCCGATGCGCCGCGACGACGGCCGCCTCGGCATCGTCTTCAACGGCGAGATCTACAACTACCGCGAGCTGCGCGCCGAACTCGTCCGCGAGTTCGGCGCCGTCTTCGAGACCCGCGGCGACACCGAGGTCATCCTGGCCGGCTACCGTCACTGGGGACCCGACGTCGTCCACCGCCTGCGCGGGATGTTCGCGTTCGTGCTCTACGACCACGACGCCGACCTGGTCTTCGCCGCCCGCGACCCCTTCGGTGTCAAACCGCTGTACTGGACTCGGCACGGCGGGGCGGTGTGGCTGGCCAGCGAGAAGAAGGCCCTCCCCGGCATCGGCGCCCCCGACCTGGTCGACACCGACGTCCTGGGGCACTACGCGACCTTCCAGTACCCGCCCGAACCCGACACCCTCCACCGAGGAGTGATGCGGTTCGAGGCCGGGCACTTCGCGCTGTTCCGCCCCGGCGCCGAACCCAGGCCCCAACGCTACTTCCAGCCGATGTTCCACCCCAGGAAGGTCGACGACCCCGAGCGCCTCTACCACGAGATCGCCGAGGCCCTGCGCGAGTCCGTGCGGCTTCACCTGCGCTCCGACGTACCGGTCGGCGCACTGCTGTCCAGCGGCATCGACTCCACCGCCGTCGTCGCCCTCGCCCGCGAGGTCAACCCCGACATCCTCACCTTCACCGCCCAGTTCACCGACCCCGGCCTGTACGACGAACTCGAAGTCGCCGCCGGATCCGCCGCCGAACTCGGCGTCGCCAACATCCCGGCCCCGGTATCCGTCCACGACGTCGTCGCCGAACTGCCCAAGATCGTCTGGCACCTCGACGACCCGGTCGCCGACCCCGCCCTCGTCCCGCTGTACTTCGTCGCCAAGAAGGCCGCCGAGCACGTCACCGTCGCCCTCGGCGGCGAAGGCGCCGACGAACTGTTCGGCGGCTACACCATCTACCGCGAACCCCGCTCGCTGCGCCCGGTCACCGCACTGCCCGACTCGGCCAAGCACCTCCTGCGCCGCGCCTCGCGCGCCCTGCCCGAAGGGGTCAAAGGCAAGAGCTTCCTCGAACGCGGCACCGCCGAGATCGAAGAGCGCTTCGTCGGCAACGCCAAGATCTTCACCGACGAGGCCAAGGCCGCCCTCCTGCGGCACCCCGCCCCCGACCACCGCCAGGTCACCGCGCGGTACTGGGAGGAGACCGCCCACCTCGACCCCGCCACCCGCATGCAGTACCTCGACCTGCACACCTGGATGCGCGGCGACATCCTCGTCAAGGCCGACCGCATGTCCATGGCCCACAGCCTGGAGGTCCGGGTCCCCTTCCTCGACCGCGGCGTCTGGGAGGTCGCCTCCCGCATCCCGACCGACCACCGGCTCGTCGGAGCCCAGACCAAGGTCGCGCTCCGGCGTGCCGTCGAGAAGATCGTGCCGCCCGCGATCGTCGAACGCCCCAAACTCGGCTTTCCCACGCCGCACCGACAGTGGCTCGCCGGACCCATGTTCGAGTGGACCGACCAGATACTCGCGCAGAGCGGCGCCGGCCACCTCATCGACCTCGACTACGCCAGGCGACTCCTGCGCGAACACCGCGACGGCCACGACAACGCGCGCAAGATCTGGGCGGTCATGGTCTTCTGCGTCTGGTACTCCCAGATCGGCGCGGCGACACCGACCGCACCGGTCTGATCACCGGCGGCCGTACGTCAGCCGGCGCAGCAGCACCTCGAACGGCCCCCGCGCGCCCGCTCGCGCCATGAGCACCGCCAGCAGCACCGTGACCGCCCACGTGGCGACGGCGACGCCGTACGCCGCCAGATAGCCCATGCCGTCGCCGAGACCGAGACCCCAGACCGACAGCAACGGGGCCATGATGACCGACTGGCACAGGTACGACGTCAGCGAACGCTCGCCGACCGCCGCCAACGCCCCCGGCACGCCCCGCCGCCCGCGCGACCGCCACCGGTGCGCCAGCAGCGCGAAACCGCAGATGTACCCGAGCCCGGCGTACATGCCGCCCAGCAGCGTCGCACCCAGCGCGGCCACGTGAACCCCGCTCGAGGGCTCCCACGCGCCCAAGGCGATCAGCGAGATGGGGAGCGCGCTGGCGACGCCCACGCCCATGCCGGAGGAGAAGACCCGGCGCAGTTGCGGCAGGTGCTCGTGCGGGCGGTCGATCCAACCGGCGCGCTGCAGCATGAGTCCCGCGATCACCAGGGGGACGAACATCGCGAGCACCCAGGCGGCGACCACGACGGTCACCGAGGCGATGACGCCGGTGAGCAGCTGCTCGGCGTAGGGCGGCAGGCCCGCCCCCGGCGGTTCGGTGCTCTCGCTGCCGAGCAGGGCGAGCACCGGGACGGTCACGACCGCCACGTAGACCGAGCTGCCCCACATCCAGCGCCGCAGCGCCCGGTCGGAGAGGTGGACGAAGAACAGCGCGATCAGGCCGGTGGCGCCGTAGGGGGCGAGGATGTCGCCGTAGAACAGCAGCGAGGCGTGCGCGAGCCCGAGGACGATGAGCCACCAGTTGCGGCGGCGCAGCACTCCGCGGACGCCCTTGACGTCGATGCCGCGGGCGGACATGCGGGAGGCCATGACGGCCATGCCGAACCCGTAGAGGATCGCGAACATCGGCCGCGACCGCTCGGCGATGAACAGCTGCTCGGCGAACAGCGCGCCGCGGTCGACCGCCGATGAGTCGGCGATGTGGTTGTACGCGTCGAGCGGGTTCCCGTGCAGGTAGACGGCGACGTTGGCGACGGCGATGAACAGCAGCATCGCGCCTCTGGCGATGTCGGGCGCGAGCGAGCGCTCCGCGCGGGGCAGCGGCGTGATCGGCGGCGGTCCGGGTGGAACGAGCGCCTGATGGGGCGGGGCGGCCATGGACGGCTCCAAAGTGGTGTGCTCTGCGGTCTCCTCGGCTCTCAGTCTATGGACTCCGGCGCCCCGACGCGGTCAGGCGCACACCCCTCTCGCCGCTCCGGTCGTCCTTACCTCCGCGCCTCAGAGCTCGTACGGGTCGATCCTCGCGATCGGGTCGGGATCGGGCTCGTCGTCGGTGTAGCCGCGTTTGGCGTAGTCGAGTGCGGCGTCGCGGTCGCGGACGACCCCGCCGAGCGGTCTGGGGCAGTACGGTTCGAAGCCGTCGACGCGGCGCACGCAGCCCGACTGGGCTTTGATGCTGACCAGGCCGAGGATGCGGTACCAGACGTTGATCCCGTCGGCGACGCGGAGCGCCTCGAGTCCTCGCGGCTGCCCGTCCTCGCCGTAGCGCTCGTCGTGGACGTCGTAGCCGATGGTCGGGAAGTGCTGTTTGAGGATGGTGACGTAGTCCCGGCGGACCGCGCCGGACTCCGAGTCGGCCAGGGAGAATCCGTACGACAGCTCGTACTTGACGTGCGTCGGGTCCTCGCAGCCGAGCTCGTGGAGCGCGCGGGTCTCGAAGCCGGGGAAGTCCGGCAGCGCCGCGATGGTCTCGTGGACGGCCGCTTCCAGCCGCGGCCATGCCTCGCTCTGATCGAGCACGGGTTCGGTCATGGCTCCCCCTATCGGACTCGCCCGGTCTGACCGGTGAGGATGAACGCCATGTTGTCGCGCGCCGCGTTGCCCTCGTCCCAGTAGTTGCCGTGGATGTCGAGCGGATTCCAGCTCATCGGGTCACTCCCGAAAGTATGACCCCCGAAATCGGGGTCCGCAGGGCTGGGGCCCAATCCGAGGTGATCGCCGTTCGGCAGCGGCACGTCGACGGCCGCCGGGAGGCGGATGACGTCGCCGGGCGCGGTGGAGGCCCAGACATGGTCGGGGTCGATGCCCAGCTCGGCGGCGTCGGCGACGTTCATGCCCGGGCTGGCGACGGCGATGATCTGGTCGGTGGCCAGGCCGTGCTCCTTGGCCGACTGCCCGATCACCGTGGTGCCGTACGAGTGCCCGACGACGGTGGTGGTCGCGTGCGCGGGGTCGCGGTTCGCCGCGTCGAGTCCGGCCATGAACGCCGAGAGGTCCCCGGAGGCGTTCTTGGCGTACGAGAGCGACGGCGAGTCCAGGACCGGGTGGTCGGGCGCGTCGTAGCCGAGCCACATCACCACGGACGTGTCCTCCCTGGGGGCCGCCTCGTGGGCGTCGTGCGCCATGGTCGCGGCCCGGCCCAGGTCGCCGGCCTTGCCGAGCCCGGCCCCGGTCCCCGGCACCAGCACGGCGGTGTTGTCGGCCGTGTCCGGGTTGCCGAGGGCGACGATCAGCTCGCCGTCCTCGGCGGCGTCGTAGCCGAGCAGGTAGTGGTCCTGTCCGGTGATGCGGTCGGACCGGTCGATGCGATCCTCGAGGGTCGCCAGGTCCTCGCGGGTCTCGCGCAGCCGCCGCAGCCGCTCGAGCAGCGATGCGGCGGCCTCGTCCCGCCCGTACCGCTCCGCGGATGAGACTTGCTCACCTATTCGTGATATCTCGGCATCGAGGTTTCGCAACTGGGCGCTCAGCCGCCGCCGATTCGCCTCGTCCCTGGCCTCCGACGGAATGCCGTCGGTGCACCCGATCAAGTCCGGGCGCCCTTCGATGAGGAGGTCCTGCTCGGTGCCGCTCAGCGACTCCCACCACGCGTTGACGGCCCTGGGAGAGGCCCCTGAGGCGAGCATCTCCGTGAGATCCCCGGCCGGATCCGCCTCGGCCGGCATCAGGCGGGCCTCGATCGCGGTCTCGGCCACCAGCGCGATCCTGCCCGCCAGCTCGTCGTCGATCTCGGCGGCCCGCTCCAGGATCGGCGCGAGGCGCACCTCGACCGCTTCGGAGGGCTCCTCGAGATCGAGCCCTTCGTCGACCAGTTCGGCCAGCTCCGCCTGGCATCGCTTGAAGGCGGTCGCGGCGTCGGCGATGGCCGCCGCGGCCCGCTCCGCGGGGTCGACTCGCGCCTCCAGTTCGGCGATGGCCGCCTTGATCCTCGCTCGCGCGTCCTCGGGGGCGCCCCCGTCCCAATGCTCGTCGCTCAGGCGGCGGTGCAGCGTGGCTTCGAGGGTCTCGACCTGGTCGGTCAGGTGCGCGGCGAGCCGGGACCAACGGTCGGCGACCGAGGCGAGCGCGTCGAAGTCGGCGTCCCGCAGGGACCTAAAGCCGATGCTCATCGAAGGTCCCGGCGGTGCTCTCGTCGGCCTCGACCATGCCGTCGGTGTGCTCGGCGAGGAACCCGGCGATCTCGTCGACGGTCTCGCGGTGGCCCGGCAGCCTGAGGCCGGTCCATTCGCTCGTCAGCCCGGCCACCGCGCCGATCCCGACGAACTCCGCGGTGTCCACCGCGCCCTCGAGGCGGCTCGCCTCGCCCGCCACGGTGTCGATCTGAGCCGAGAGCGCCTCGGCGACCTCGGCCATCTCACCGGCGGCCGTGCGGACTTCGTCGGGGTCGATCTGGAATTCGGGGGGCACGTCGCGTTCCTTACTCGGGGGGAGGAGGCGATGACCTGCTCAGCGTAGTCAATCTCCGCAACTCGGGCAATATGAAGGGCCCCACCGCTCAGCGGTGGGGCCCTACATGCGGCTCTCGCCTACTCGCCCTTACGGCTTCGTGCTGCACCTCACGGTCACTCAGCCTTACGGCTTCGTGCTCCACCTCATGGTCACTCAGCCTTACGGCTTCGTGAACAGGATCGCGGCATTGTGGCCGCCGAAGCCGAAGCCGGTGTTCATCGCGGCCACGAGGTCGATCTTGCGCGCCTCGTTCGCGGCCACGTCCAGGTCGAGCGCGGGATCGGGGTTCTCCAGGTTGATCGTCGGCGGGACGACGCCGTCGTGGATCGCCATGATCGTCGCGATCGACTCGACCGCGCCCGCGCCGCCGAGCAGGTGCCCGGTCATCGACTTCGTCCCGGTGAGCACCACGTGCTCGCCGATCTCGCGCTTGACGCCCTTGACCTCCGCCATGTCGCCCACGGGCGTGGAGGTCGCGTGGGCGTTGACGTGCCCGACGTCCTTGGGGTCGATCCCCGCCTGCCGGATCGCCGCCCGCATCGCACGCCCGCCGCCGTTGCATTCGGGGTCGGGCTGCACGATGTCGAAGCCGTCCGAGGTCAAACCCGAGCCGGCGACGACCGCGTAGATCCGCGCGCCGCGCGCTTCGGCGTGTTCGCGGCGCTCCAGCACCAGCGCCCCGGCGCCCTCGCCCATGACGAAGCCGTCGCGGTCGCGGTCCCAGGGCCGCGAGGCGCGCTCGGGCTCCTCGTTGCGGGTCGACATGGCCTTCATCGAAGCGAAGCCCGCCATCGGCAGGCCGCCGATGACCGCCTCCGCGCCGCCCGCGATGGCCACGTCGGCGCGGCCCGCTCGGATCATGTCGGCCGCCCAGGAGATCGCCTCCGCCGAGGTGGCGCAGGCGCTGGTCGGCGCGTGGACCCCGGCCTTGGCGCCGAACTCCAGGCCGACCACGGCCGCCGGGCCGTTGGGCATGAGCATGGGCACGGTGTACGGCGACACCCGGCGAGGACCCTTCTCCTCGAGGATGTCGTCCTGTTCGAGCAGCGTCAGGGCACCGCCGATGCCCGAGCCGAACACCACGCCGAACCGTTCGCTGTCGAGGTCGTCGCTCAGCCCCGCGTCGTCCCACGCCTGCTGGGACGCGATGAGCGCGATCTGCTCGGAGCGGTCGAGGCGGCGCAGCCGGACCCGGGGCAGCACCTCGGACGGTTCGACGACGAGCTGCGCGGCGATGCGCACCGGCAGCTCCTGCGCCCACTCCTCCGTGAGCGAGCCGACGCCCGATCTCCCGGCCACGAGTGCTTCCCAGGTCGAGGCGACGTCCCCGCCGAGCGGGGTGGTCGCGCCGAGCCCGGTGACGACTACCTCAGTCACATTAGCCCTTCTCGATGTAGGAGACGGCGTCGCCGACGGTCTTCAGGTTGGCGACCTCGTCGTCGGGGATCTTCACGCCGAACTTCTCCTCGGCGGCCACCACGACCTCGACCATGGCCAGCGAGTCGACGTCCAGGTCGTCGGTGAAGGACTTCTCATCGGCGACGTCGTCGGGGTTGACACCCGCGACCTCTTCGAGAATGTCGGACAGCCCTTCGCGGATCTCGTCACGAGACATGATTCATTCCTCTCGATAATTACGGGCAGCGGATGACTTGCCCGGCATAGGTGAGCCCGCCGCCGAACCCGAACAGGAGAATCGGGGCACCGGAGGCGACCTTGCCACTTTGTACCAACTTTGACAACGCCAGCGGCACCGATGCCGCCGAGGTGTTGCCGGAGTAGACGATGTCATCGGCGACGACGCAGTCGTCGCCGAAGTCGAGGCGTTTGGCGATGCCCTGGATGATGCGCAGGTTCGCCTGGTGCGGCACGAAGGCCGCGAGGTCGGACAGCTTCACGTCGGCCCGTTCGGCCACCCGCTCCACCAGCGGCGCGAGCTGGGTCGTGGCCCAGCGGAAGACGGTCTGGCCGGCCTGCTTGATGTACGGGACGTCCTCTTCGATGCGGATGACGTCGCTCATCGACGGCTCGGATCCCCACACGACGGGGCTGACGGCCAGCTCGAGGTCGTCAGTGCCTTCGATCACGACCGCGCCGGCGCCGTCGCCGAACAGCACGCAGGAGGTGCGGTCCTCCCAGTCGGTGACCGCGGAGAGCTTCTCGGCGCCGATGACCAGCGCGCGCGTCGCCGAGCCGGCCTTGACCGCCATGTCGGCCTGCGCGAGGGCGTACTCGAAGCCCGAGCAGGCGGTGTTGACGTCGATCGCGGCGGGGTTCGCGATGCCGAGCTCGTCGGCGACGCGGCAGGCGGTGTTGGGGCAGATGTCCTTGGCCGAGACGGTGGCGACGACGACCATGTCGATGTCGGTCGGAGCGAGGCCGGCGTTGTCGAGCGCCTGCCTGGCGGCGTGCACGGACATGTCGGCGACGGTCTCGCCGTCGGCGGCGATGCGGCGTTCCTTGATGCCGACCCGGCTGACGATCCAGTCGTCGCTGGTGTCGACCATCTTCGCGAGGTCGTCGTTGGTGAGGACCTTCTCCGGCTGGTAGTGGCCGACGCTGATCACACGGGAACCGTTGGCGCTCACTGGACTCCTTCACTGGCGGCGAGTTCGGCGGCGGCCGGGAGGTCGTCGGGGGTGTTGACGTTGAGTCGCTCCACGCCCTTGAGCGCCCGTTTGGCCAGCCCGGTGAGCGTCCCTGCCGGCGGCAGTTCGATGACCGCTGTGACGCCCAGTTCTCCAAGCGTACTCATACAGGCGTCCCAACGGACCGGTGAGGTGACCTGCTCCACCAGTTGCCGCAAGGCGCGAGCGCCGGTGTCGACCGCCGCGCCGTCGCGGTTGGACAGGAACGTCCGCCGCGGGTCGGCGGTCTCGATGTCGCCGGCGACCGCTTCGAGGGCGGCCCGGGCCGGAGCCATGTGCGGGGTGTGGAACGCGCCGGCGACTTTGAGCGGGATGATGCGGGCGCGCTCGGGGGCGTTCTCGGTCAGCTTCTCGATCGCGGCCACGGGGCCGGCGGCGACGATCTGCCCGGCGCCGTTGCGGTTGGCCGGCCAGGCGCCGGACGATTCGATGGCGGCGAGCACGTCGTCCTCGGCCCCGCCGAGGACGGCGGCCATGGTCGTCGGCTCGATGTCGCATGCCGCGGCCATCTCACGGCCCCGGACGGCCGCGAGCGATACGGCGGCCTCCGGCGTGAGGATGCCCGCCAGCGCGGCGGCGGTGAGTTCGCCGACCGAGTGGCCGGCCACGACGCTCGCGGCGCCGACCGGGAGCTTCTCGGCGGCGAGGAGCCCGGCGGCGACCAGGAGCGGCTGGGTGTTGGCGGTGTCGGTGATCTCGGCCTGGTCGGCCTCGGTGCCGAGGCGCACGAGGTCGAGACCGGTCAGTTCGGACCATTCGCGCAGCTTGGCGGCCGCTGCGGGGTCGGCGTCGATCCATGGCGTGAGGAACCCGGGCTTCTGCGAACCTTGCCCGGGAGCGAGAATGGCAAGCACATCTAGACTTTCGCTCAGTGAACACCCGAAAGGGGAGCAGGTCGCGGACTGAAACCCCGTTCGGTTCTTGTGGGAACTCTACAACGGTAGTTGTTAACTGCGGGAACGCCGTGCCGTCGGGGTGCTCTCCAGGCGCCCTATGGTCAACCCCACACGCAGTACGAAGGCCTCATGGGGATCGGTGGGGGAGAAACCGGTCACCTCTTGGATGCGCCGGAGGCGGTAGCGCACGGTGTTGGGGTGGACGTACAGCTCCCTGGCGGTGCCTTCGAGGACGCCGCCGGAGGCGATGAACGCGTCCATGGTCTCCAGCAGTTCGCCGCCGGCCCGGCGGAGGGTCACGTAGACCCCTTCGCGCAGTTGGCGGCGCGCGGCCTCGTCGCCGGCTATGGCCCGCTCGGGCAGCAGCTGCGTGGCGGTGACGGGCCGTGGGGCGTCGGTCCAGGCGGGGGCGGCGCGGTGGCCGGCCACGGCCGCGATCGCGGAGCTGGAGGCCTCGGCGAGGCCGGTGACGGTGGGGCCGACGACGATGGGGCCCTCCCCGAACTGGCCGGTGAGCTTCTCGACGATCTCCATCGGGTCGTTGATGCCGCCCAGGAGGATCACCAGGCGCGCGCCGTGGACGCCGGCGAGGACGTCGAGGCCCAGGCGCCGGGCGGCGCGCTGGACGCTGTGGAGCACCAGGGTGGCCTCGCCGCCGGGGGTGTTGCCGCATACGACGGTGATGGACTGGGTCTCGGACCAGCCGAGGGCGGCGGCGCGGCCGACGAGCTCGTCGGAGGATTCGCCGCGCAGCAGCGAGTCGACCAGCATGGCCTGGAGGCGGGCGTCCCAGGCGCCGCGGGTCTCGGCGGCGCGGGCGTAGACCCGGGCGGCGGCGAAGGCGATCTCGCGGGAGAACCTGAGGACCGATTCGCGCAGGGCCTCTTCTTCGCCTTCGGCGGCGAGCGCGGGCACCTGCTCTTCGACGACGTCGATGACGACCTGGATCAGGGCCACGGTGTGCTGGAGGCTGATGGCGCGGGCCAGTTCGACCGGGGCGGCCTCGAAGACCATGTCGGAGGAGCCGAGGTCGTCGCCGGAGGAGCGGAGCCACTCGAGGAACTGCCGGACCCCGGCCTGGGCCACCAGCGTCACCATCGAGCGCTGCTCTGCCGGCAGGTCGCGGAACCAGGGGAGCCGTTCGTCCATGCGGGTGAGCGACTGGGTCGTCAGCGCCGACGACGAGCGTTCGATGTTCTGAATGGTGGTGGCCAGATCCATGCCCTATAGCGTGCCAGACGTGGCACGCGCCTCGCGCCGACGTCTGCGGGAATAGCTGAGAGGCCACTATCGTTGCCCCTGAAGCACCTGAACAGCCACGACAGAGAGGCGGCCATTCATGGCCACGGTTGCACTTACCAAGGACACCTTCGAGGAGACCGTCACCGGCAACGACATCGTGCTGGTCGACTGGTGGGCGGAGTGGTGCGGTCCCTGCAAGCAGTTCGCCCCGACTTACGAGGCGTCGAGCGAGCAGCACGACGACGTCGTGTTCGGGAAGATCGACACCGAGGACCAGCAGGAGCTGTCGGCGGCCGCGGGGATCCAGTCGATTCCGACGCTCATGGCCTTCCGCGACGGGATCCTGCTGTTCAACCAGCCGGGCGCGCTGCCGGGCGAGGCTCTCGAAGAGGTCATCCGCCAGGTCAAGGAGCTCGACATGGAAGAGGTCCGCTCGCAGATCGCGAAGGAAGAGGGCGCTGACGCTTCCACCGAGGGCTAGCGTCTCCGCGTGAAGGCCCTGTGGCGGCACCGGGGGACAACCGCATAAAGCGTTATCGGGCGGGCGCGTGTTCCACGCGCCCGCCCGGTTGTTTCGTCCTGTTGTGACGTGAACGGGCCCCGCGGCGACGCTGCGGGGCCCGTTCACGTGTCGCTAGGAGTCGCCGCCCGCTTCTCCGGCTTCGGCGGCGGTGGGGTCGGTGATCTGGTACTTGGCCGCGGCCTGGGCGGCCAGTTCCGGCTTGACCTCGCCGCGGGCGGCGAGCTGCTGGAGGGCGGCGACCGCGACCGACTCGCCGTCCACGTTGAAGTGGCGGCGCAGGGCCCCGCGGGTGTCGGAGTGGCCGAAGCCGTCGGTGCCCAGCGAGGTGTAGTCGCCCGGCACCCAGCGGCTGATGAGGTCGGGCACCGACCGCATGTAGTCGCTGACGGCCACGAACGGGCCCTCGGATCCGGAGAGCTTCTCGGTCACGTACGGGACGCGCTTCTCGGCCTCGGGATGGCGCAGGTTGTGCTTCTCGGCCTCGACCGCGTCGCGGTTGAGCTCGGACCACGAGGTGACCGACCACAGGTCGGCGGCCACGCCCCAGTCGGAGGCGAGCAGCTCGGCGGCCTTCTGCGCCCACGGCATCCCCGAACCGGAGGCCAGCAGCTGGACGCGCGGGCCGCCGCCTTCCCCGGAGGCGACCTTGTGGAGGCCCTTGAGGATGCCTTCGACGTCGACGCCTTCGGGTTCGGCCGGCTGGATGATCGGCTCGTTGTAGACCGTCAGGTAGTAGAAGACGTGCTCGCCGTCGCCGTACATGCGGCGCAGGCCGTCCTTGACGATGTGGCCGATCTCGTAGCCGAACGCCGGGTCGTAGGACAGCACCGCGGGGTTGGTGTGGGCCATGAGGATCGAGTGGCCGTCCTCGTGCTGGAGCCCCTCGCCGTTGAGCGTGGTGCGTCCGGCGGTGGCGCCGATGAGGAAGCCGTTGCTGAGCTGGTCGGCGGCCGCCCAGATCGCGTCGGCGGTCCGCTGGAACCCGAACATCGAGTAGAAGATGTAGAACGGGATCATCGGCTCGCCGAGCGTGTCGTACGAGGTGCCGGCGGCGGTGAACGCGGCCATCGAACCGGCCTCGTTGATGCCCAGGTGCAGCAGCTGCCCCTGCTCGGACTCCTTGTACGACAGGAACAGGTCGCGGTCGACCGACAGGTACTGCTGCCCCTGCGGGGAGTAGATCTTGGCGGTCGGGAACATCGCGTCCATGCCGAAGGTGCGGGCCTCGTCGGGGATGATCGGCACCCAGCGCTTGCCGATCTCCTTGTCCTTCATGAGGTCCTTGAGCAGCCGCACCAGCGCCATGGTGGTGGCGACCTTCTGCTTGCCCGAGCCGCGCTTGACCGACTTGTAGGCGTCCTCGGCCGGCAGGTTCATCGGGACGACCTTGTTGTTGCGCGAGGGGATCGATCCGCCGAGCGCCGAGAGGCGCTCGCGGAGGTACTCGGCCTCGTCGCTGCCCTCCTCGGGCGTGAGGTACGGCGGCAGGTACGGGTCCTGTTCGAGCTGCGAGTCGGGGATGGGCAGTTCGAGGGAGTCGCGGAAGCCCTTGAGGTCGTCGAGCGTCAGCTTCTTCATCTGGTGGGTCGCATTGCGGCCCTCGAACGCCGAACCGAGCCGGTAGCCCTTGATGGTGTGCGCGAGGATGACCGTCGGCTGGCCCTCGTGCTCCATGGCGGCCTTATAGGCGGCGAAGATCTTGCGGTCGTCGTGGCCGCCGCGGCGCAGGTCCCAGATCTGGTCGTCCGAGAGGTTCTGGACCATCGCCTTGGTGCGCGTGTCGCGGCCGAAGAAGTGCTCGCGCACGAACGCGCCGTTCTCGGCCTTGAAGGTCTGGAAGTCGCCGTCGGGCGTGGTGTTCATGAGGTTCACCAGCGCGCCGTCGGAGTCGGCCGCCAGGAGCGGGTCCCATTCGCGACCCCAGATGACCTTGACGACGTTCCAGCCGGCGCCGCGGAAGTAGGCCTCCAGCTCCTGGACGATCTTGCCGTTGCCGCGGACCGGGCCGTCGAGGCGCTGCAGGTTGCAGTTGATGACGAAGGTCAGGTTGTCGAGCTCGGCGCCGGCGGCGAACTGGAGCGCGCCTCGCGATTCGACCTCGTCCATCTCGCCGTCGCCGAGGAACGCCCACACGTGCTGCTGCGAGGTGTCCTTGATGCCGCGGTCGAGCATGTAGCGGTTGAACATCGCCTGGTAGATCGCGTTGATCGGGCCCAGGCCCATCGACACGGTCGGGAACTGCCAGTAGTCCGGCATCAGCCGCGGGTGCGGGTAGGACGGCAGGCCGCCCTGCGGCCGCGAGACCTCCTGGCGGAAGCCGTCGAGCTGGTCGGCGGTGAGGCGTCCCTCGATGAAGGATCGCGCGTACATGCCGGGGGAGGCATGGCCCTGGAAGAACACCTGGTCGCCGCCGCCGGGGTGGTTCCGTCCCCGGAAGAAGTGGTTGTAGCCGACCTCGTAGAGGTTCGCCGCCGAGGCGTAGGTGGAGATGTGGCCGCCGACGCCGATCCCCGGACGCTGGGCCCGGTGCACCGTCATCGCCGCGTTCCAGCGCACGAACGCGCGGATGCGGTGCTCGATCTCCTCGTCGCCGGGATAGTGCGGCTCGTCCTCGACCGGAATGGTGTTGACGTAGTCGGTGCTCGTGGACGCCGGCACGGCGATCTGCCGTTTGCGCGCGTGCTCGAGCAGCCGCTGCACGACGAAACGGGCACGGGTCCGTCCGCCGCTGTCAAGGAGGCCGTCGAGAGACTCGAGCCATTCGCTGGTCTCATCGGGGTCAGTGTCCGGTACTTGGGTCGGCAATCCGTCACTGATGGGCGGCCGGTTCTGTTCCGTGGTCACGGGCGATCCCTCGTTCTTAGACTGCTCGTCGCCGGCGTCGCCAGGTCTGGCTGGCCGACTTCGCCATGTGGGCAGAGTGTTATCGATTTCTACCATCCTCCCCCGAATCTACCGCGCCCCTCAACCGGACACCCGCCCTGAAGCGACCGCGCACACACTCCGTGCCACCTCGCACGCCGTTCACCAGCGCCATCGCTCGGCGGGCCCGGGCAGTCCAGATCACAACCCTGTGAACGTATGCTCACCTCGCCGCAAGGCGGCGTTGCGCTCGGGGCCATCCGGGCCCGGCACTATTCCGAGCCGCCCTCATAGGCGCGCAAGCGACCCATATGCTGCACCTCATATGCTCTACTTCATATGCTGTGCACAAGCTCAGATAGGAGG
Organism: Glycomyces halotolerans; assembly: GCF_054779575.1. Lineage (NCBI taxonomy): Bacteria > Bacillati > Actinomycetota > Actinomycetes > Glycomycetales > Glycomycetaceae > Glycomyces > Glycomyces halotolerans. The sequence goes on along the minus strand of NZ_BAAGXZ010000029.1, from coordinate 22,372 downwards.
CACACAGATGGAGGCGACGACGTGAACGCTCCGGGCAGCCCGGTGGACGCCGGCAGCGTGGCTCAACGACTCGGACTCGACGGTGTCGACGCCGTCATGGAGATCGGCTTCGACACCGATGTCGACGCGACCTTTCGCGCCGCGGTGGTGGAGGCGAAAGGCGAACTGCTCGGCGAGGACTCCGACGAGATCGTCGACGCCGTCCTGCTGTGGTGCCGCGAGGAGGACGGCGACCTGGTCGATCTTCTGCTGGACGCGCGCGACCCGCTCGCCGACGGCGGAACGGTGTGGCTGCTGACCCCCAAGGCGGGCCGTGACGGGCACATCGATCCGGTCACCATCCAGGAGTCGGCGGCGCTGGCGGGACTGCAGTCCACCAAGACGCTCAACATCTCCCCCGACTGGGTCGCCTCGCGGATGGTCGTCGCACGGCGCTAACGTCGTGCCGGCAGCGATCACCCAGGGCACCCGCCCCCCGGGGCCCGTGTCAGCAAGGAGCGCCGATGCCGATCCAGCCGGGAACCGCGGCTCCCGATTTCACGCTGAAGGACCAGAACATGCAGGAGGTCTCCCTGGCGGACTTCCGCGGCGAGAAGCACGTCCTGCTCGTGTTCTACCCGTTCGCGTTCTCCGGCGTGTGCGAGGGCGAGCTGTGCGGGATCCGCGACAACCTCGAGTCCTACCAGACCGAGGACGTCCAGGTCCTCGGCGTCTCGATCGACTCGCCCTTCGCCCAGAAGGTCTGGGCCCGGCGCGAGGGCTTCGAGTTCCCCCTGCTGAGCGACTTCTGGCCGCACGGCGCCGTGGCGCAGGCCTACGGCGTGTTCAACGATGAGAAGGGCATGGCCGACCGCGGCACCTTCGTCATCGACTCCGGCGGCGTGGTGCGCTTCAGCGAGATGAACCCGCCCGGCGAGGCCCGCGACCAGTCCGCCTGGCGGAAGGCGCTGGCCGATCTGACCGGATAAGCCGGACATACCACCTGTGAAAAGCCGCCGGGAGACTCCCGGCGGCTTTTTCATGCGCTGAGACATTGACATCTCCAGATGGATCGGCGAAGCTGATGCAATCGGTTGCACAACCGTTTGCCAAGTCAACCCCCGAAAGGACGCATTCGACGATGAACGCTCCTGCACGACGACTCCTCGCGGCCGGCGCGGCGGTCACCGCCGCGGCGGTGACCGCGACCGCCTTGGCGGTCACGGCCGAGGCCAAGACCCCGCATCACGACGACGGTGACGACCTCGGGCGGCAGACGCTTGCCGCGAACGACGGCTGGGCCGCCGCGGAGGGCGGCACCACCGGCGGCGCCGCGGCCACCGACGAGAACGTCTTCACGGTCGACACCTGGGCCGAGCTCCAGGAGGCCGTCAAGGGCGACCAGCCCAAGATCGTCCAGGTGGAAGGCCACCTCGACGCCCGCACCGACGCCGACGGCAACGAGCTCACCTGCGAGGACTTCAACGACCCCGAGTACAGCTGGGAGCTGTACCTCGAGACGTACGACCCGGCCGTCTGGGGCTGGAACGAGGCCTCCGGCCCGGTCGAGGACGCGCGCAAACGCTCCTACGACGCCTACAAGAACCACATCCGGATCGCGCCCGGCGACAACACCACGATCGTCGGCCTCGGCGACGCCTCGACCACCCACGGGTACTTCTACCTCAACGGTGTTGACAACGTCATCGTCCGCAACCTCGGAGTCCACGACGCCTACGACTGCTTCCCCAGCTGGGAAGGCGACTCCTGGGACGCCCAGTTCGACAACTTCGAGGTCACCGGCTCCACGCACGTGTGGCTCGACCACCTCACCATCACCGACGGCCGGACCCGGGACTACGAGCAGCCGGTGATCTGGGGCGCCCGAGTGGAGGTCCACGACGGCGCCCTCGACGTGGTGCGCGGCTCGGACCTGGTCACCCTGTCCTGGAACCACATCCAGAACCACGACAAGACGATGCTCATCGGCAACACCAACTCGGACCGCTACGACGAGTGGGACAAGCTGCGGGTCACCATCCACCACAACTGGTTCGAGAACGTCGGCCAGCGCGCCCCGCGGACCCGGTACGGGCAGAACCACGTCTACAACAACTACTACACCTACGACGAGGCCTCGTCGTACCCGTACTACTACTCGATCGGCTCGGGCGTCCACTCGGACGTCTACGCCGAGAACAACGCCTTCGACATGCCGTCGGTGGCCCCCGAGGACGCGCTGCGCAACTGGGGCGGCGACGCCGTCCACATCGAGGGCACCATGTTCAACGGCCAGTGGGTCGACCTGCTGGAGGCCTTCAACGAGGCCTACCCCGAGGACGCCATGACCGACGAGCTCGACGAGTTCCCCGAGCTGCACGGCAAGATCCACCCGACCCAGGCGGTGCCCGGCCTGGTGAAGGCCAGGGCCGGGGCCGGCAACCTCGACTAGATTCCACTCCCTGCGTGGCCGGGCGAGGCACTCGCCCGGCCACGTCTCCGCCGCAAGCGGCCCGCCGACGCCGCACCGGCGATATCCTCATGAGAATGAACGGGCCGCGCCTGCGAACGACCTCGGTGACCCTCACCGCGCCCGACCCGCGCGGTCTGGCCGCGTTCTATTCGCATCTTTTGGACCGGCCGGTGACGGTCGAGGAGAAGGCCGGCCCGGGCGAGCCGGGCAACGCCGGCTGGGCTCAGATCCGCGCCCCCGAAGGCAGCGGCGAGCCGACCCTCAACTTCGAGTACGAGCGGGAATGGCGCCCGCCGGTCTGGCCGGCCGAGGCCGGTTCGCAGAACGCCACGCAGCACCTCGACATCGAGGTCGAGGACATGGAGACCGCGCTCGAGCACGCCATCAAAGGCGGGGCGGCCCTGGCGTGCGTGCAGCCTCAGGAGTCGGTGCGGGTCCTGTTCGACCCGGCCGGGCACCCCTTCTGCCTGTTCACCGCGGCTCCGGCCGATCAGTGAGCGTTCAGCACTCGCAGCCGTCGTCGACGGGGTTGGAGAGCCCGGCGAGGGTGCGCATCGGTTCGGAGAAGGCCTCGCAGCACAGCGAATAGACGTTGCTGCGGCCTTTGGGCGTGACGGTGACCAGACCGAGCTCGCGCAGCGGCGCCAAGTGGTGGCTCACCAGCGTCTGGGCCAGGCCGGTGGCGTCGGTCAGCTCCCGGACGGTGCGCGGGCGCTCGGAGAGCAGCAGCACGATCGCGAGGCGGTTCTCGTCGGCGAGGGCTTTGAACTGGGGCGCGAGGCCGCGGGCACGGGTGACGACCGACGCGTCGGATTCGTCGGCGACATCGGAGGGCGCGGCCTCGATCAAGCGGTTCATGCATCAAGTAAACCACGGCACTTGCTATCAACAGCATTCGCTGGTAATAATTGGCTCCGTTGATGCGATCGCGTTCGCAGCGATCCCGAGACCAGGAGCAGACCATGACCGAATCCGCACAGCGCAACGCCGAGACCGTCGCCGTCATCGGAGCCGGACCGGTAGGCCTCGCCGCCGCCGCCCACCTCCTCGAACGCGGCCTCACCCCGATCGTCCTCGAAGCCGGACCCGCGCCCGGCGCCGCGATCGCCGAATGGGGCCACGTCCAGCTGTTCTCCCCATGGCGATACGACATCGACCCCGCCGCGAGGCGCCTGCTCGAGACGACCGAGTGGACCGAACCCGACCCCGACTCGCTGCCGACCGGCCGCGAACTGGTGGACGACTACCTCGCGCCGCTCGCCGACGCCCCGCCGCTGAAACCGCACCTGCGCTTCGACACCCGCGTGGTCGCCGTGACCCGCGCCGGAGCCGACAAGACCCGCACCATCGACCGCGACGACCGGCCCTACCTGCTGCGGACCCGCACCGCCGGCGGCGAATACGCCGACGTGACCGCCGACGCGGTCATCGACGCCTCGGGCACCTGGGGCCACCCGAACCCCCTGGGAGCCCACGGCCTCGCCGCCCCCGGCGAAGCACCAGCCGCCGACTGGGCCGCCGGGCCGCTGCCGGACGTGCTCGGCGCCGACCGCGACCGCTTCGCCGGCCGCCGCGCACTCGTCGTCGGCATGGGCCACTCCGCGGCGAACACCCTGCTCGCCCTCGCCGAACTGGCCGAGACCGAACCCCGAACACGCATCACCTGGGCCGTCCGCGGCGCCTCGCCCGCACGCCTCTACGGCGGCGGCGAATCCGACGCCCTGCCCGCCCGCGGCGCGCTGGGCGTCCGCCTGAAAGCACTGGTCGAGTCCGAATCGATCGAACTGATCACCGAATTCGCCATCGACCAGTTCGTCCCAGCCGAGGACGGCTCGGTCACCGTAGTGGGACGCGCGGGAGACGAGTCGATCAAGCTCGACGTCGACCAGATCGCCGGCGCCACCGGATTCCGCCCCGACCTGTCCATGCTCCGCGAAGTCCGACTGGCCCTGGACCCGGTCGTCGAGGCCCCCTCCAACCTGGCGCCGCTGATCGACCCGAACTTCCACTCCTGCGGCACCGTCCCGCCGCACGGCGAGAAGGACCTGGCGCACCCGGACGACGGCTTCTACATCGCCGGCGGCAAGAGCTACGGCCGAGCGCCGACGTTCCTGCTGGCCACCGGATACGAGCAGGTCCGCTCGATCGCCGCCGCGCTGGCCGGCGACCGCGAGGCCGCCGACAGCGTCGAGCTCGAGCTGCCGGAGACCGGGGTGTGCTCGACCGACGCCGCGGTCGCGAGCACCGCCACGCGCGGCCTCGCCACCGGAGTCCTGCACGGGCGCGCCGGCGAACGCGTCGAGCCGCCGCAGTCCGGCGGCTGCTGCGGCTAGACCGCCGGCACCGCGACGACGACCGCGGGCCCCGGTGCCGTCCGCGCCGGGGCCCGCGGACGTTCTCGCCGCACGGCGGAGCGACCGATGCCGGAGACCGAGAGCGTTGGTATGGTTCCGAGATGGACAGTGACGGCCCTCTCGCGGCGAGGCCCGTGCCGGTCGACGCGGCCGCCGCCTCGCTGCCCGCGGCCTCCGGCCTCTACGCCTGGTGGGCCCCCATGGAGGTCTTCGACGACCTGCCCGGACCGTCCCACCCGGCCGACCCGTCGGTGCGGCTGCTCTACATCGGCATCGCCGGGAATCTGCGCGGGAGGATCACCGGCGACCACCTCCGACGCTCGGGGAGCTCCACGTTCCGCCGGACGCTCGCGGGACTGCTGCTGGAATCCGAGCGCTTCACGACGAAGTGGACCGACCGGGTCGTGCTGGAGTCGGCCGACGAGATCCGCCTGACCGCGTGGATCCGCCGGAACCTGCTGCTGAACTGGATCGAGCACGCTGAGCCAGGGAGGCTGGAGACGCGACTGATCACCCGGTTGCATCCGCCGCTCAATCTCGCCGAGGCCGAACCCGGGCCCGCCTATGACCGCGTCGCGCGGGCCCGCGCCGCCTATCGCGCAAGCGCGGGTCCGCGCCCCACCGCTTAGGAGCCGACGTCGGCCGCGGCGCCTCGAGGACCGGGGCCGGTCACGAACGCGGCATGTCCTTGAGGACGACTTCGCAGTCGTAGTGCTGGGAGGCGGTCATCGAGCCGCGGAACCACAGCAGCGGAACGCGCCCGGGGTCGCCGGGGGCGACGATGGGCCGCAGGTTGTCGACTTCGGAGTCTTCGGTGACCGGGTCCCACCGCCAGGTCGATCCGCCGTCGCCGGTGCGGGCGTGGAAGATCTCCCAGCGCTCCAGCCAGGTCCCGTCGCGAGGGTCGATGGGCGTGGAGGCGTAGACCGAGTCCAGGTCGTAGGGGTCGATCGCGACCAGTCCCGTGTAGTCCTGCTCGTGGGGGAGCAGTCCGGGACCGGCCTCGGCGAGCTGGTGCACGCTCCACCGGCCGCCGGGGGCCAGACGGGCGTAGAAGAACCGGAGGTCCGGCACCGGCCGCTCGCCGTCGACCGGCTCCTCTGCCGCGGCCGGGGCGTCGACGGCGCGAGCGGTGAGGACCGCGGCGACGGTGCCGTCGGCGGCGCGGCGGATGTCGGTGGTCCAGCAGTGCGTCATCCACGCGCCGCCCCACTCGGAGCTGCCGGCCAGGACGGTGGTGAGGTCGGCCTGCGACGGCGCCTCGCCGTCCAGGGCGGCGGGATCGAGGACGGTGCCATCGCTGCGGTGAAGCGTGCCGGCCTCCAGGTAGCCGTGGTAGATCGAGTTGTCGAAGTCGCGGGGGTGGTGGTCGGTGGTGACCAGGTCGATCCGGCCGCCGCCGGAGACGTAGCGGGTGTAGCCGTTGACGTAGCCGACCTTGGGGCGGGTGAACAGCTTGCCGGCGTAGGCCCAGGTGTCGCCGTCGTCGTCCGAGACCAGCGCGCACTGGTCGTCGTTGACGGCCCGGGCGAAGCAGTACAGCCGGCCGTCCATGGCGTGGAGGTTGGAGTAGGTGACCCCGCGGCCGCCGGTCAGATCGCTCCAGTCGAAGGTGCGCTCGGGGCCCCACCGGGTGGGGTCGCCGGGCTCGCTGATCCGCCACCGTGTGAGGTTGTCGGTCTTGTGCTTGGTGTAGACGGCCAGCCACCGGCCGTCGGAGCGGCGCCACAGCGCCGGAGCGTCGTGGTCGTCGGCCTCGAGGCGCTCGTGCAGGACCACGACCTCGCTCGTGCCCGAGCGCAGGTCGACGACCGTCAGCTCGACGTTGCCCGAGCGCGAGGCCCCGCCGGGGCCTTCGGGGGCCGCGATCGAACCGACCACCAGCGTCTGCGAGTCGGGGTCGACCAGCGCGCGCTCGTCCTGAAACCAGCACCACGCGCCGTTGTCGTTGACCACGCGCGGCATTCCGGCGGTGTTCCCGTACATGGGGCAGATCCCTTCGTCATCGGCGCGTTCTCGCGGCGCCGGTCGTCAGGCGTGAGGTATGCGCTTGCAGAGGCGCGCCTGAGGGTCGACGGTACCGGAACGCCGCCGAGAGTTCCGACGGGCCACCGCGTCGGAGCGCCGCCGCGAACCCGGCGTTCTCGGCCGGGGCCTGGGGGCGCGGCCGGCCGCGTGCGAGGCGTCCGAGCCATCGCACGAACGCTCGCGGTCGGAAGGTCAAGCCGAGTTGCGGCCCGCCCGGCGCCTGATGAATCCGAAGACGATGGTGCCGATGAAAAGCACGATGCCGATGACGGCCAACCAGAGGAGCCCCTCAATGGCGAAGCCGATGACCGCAAGCACCACCCAGGCGATGATCAGAATCCAGAGAACTGTCCACATACCGCGATTGTAGGCAGCCGTTCGAGCAAAAGGTCGAAATCAGACCGATTTTCCCGTGGTGGCCTTTCGGTCGCTTATTCCAATACTGGTGCGCGTACAGGCATCAGTCTCCGCAGTCGGCCCCGCCGGTGTCGCGCACCCGCATGAGGCGCGCGCCGGCAGATCGTGAGCTCGGTCCCGTATCGCTTCAGGCGATCTTTCGGCGGTAGAGGACTATCGCGAACGTGTACGCCACGACGAGGATGCCGACGCACCAGGCGAGGGCGAAACAGATATCGCCGAGCGGCTGAGGGCCTTGGCTTGTCGTCGAGGTCGCTGGTCGCCGTCTTGATCAACGTCGTCATCGTTCGTCTCCTTCGTTCAGTACTCTGTGATACGATCTAGTAGTACCTCGTGAGAGGAGGTAGCGCAACCATGAAGCGGGAGGCAAGATCACGGACGGACTGACCGAGATGCTGAAGGGCACACTGGAGGGCTGTGTCCTCAGGCTCATCGACGCCGAAGAGACCTACGGCTACGCCATCACCCGTCGGCTGAACGAACTCGGCTTCGCCGACGTCACCGAGGGGACGGTCTACACCATCCTGCTGCGGCTGGAGAAGCGCGGGCTCGTGGACGTCTCGAAACGACCCTCCGAGCAGGGCCCGCCGCGCAAGTTCTACGCGCTCAACGACGCAGGGCTTCGCGAGCTCGCGGCGTTCTGGGCCAGATGGGACTACCTGTCGTCACGCATCAACGAACTCAAGGAGGGATGAGCATGAACTTCTGGGAGCGGATCACCGGGAGCGACCTGACCAGAGACTGGCAGGCGTTCGAGGCCCGCGCCGCGGCCTTGCCCGACGACTACCGTCCGGCATGGGAGCAGATCAAGATCCACCTGATGCCGCGCAGTGACTTCACCGGGCGCAACCTGACCCCGATCGTCGATGGAGTCCTCGGACTGCTGGAGACGACGGCAGCCGACGGCCAGAGCGCAGAGGAGGCACTGGGGGAGGACATCCCCGCCTTCTGCGCGGCGCTGGCCGGCGACCACGGTGCCAGGGACTACCGCGACCGGTGGCGCGAGCAGCTGAACAGGAACGTCGCACGCAAGCTGAACCGGCTGGGAGGCTGACATGAGCATCCGGGACATCATCGAAGGCAAGCGGCAGTGGCGGGCGCACATGGCCCGAGTCAAGGCGCTGCCGCCCGACTACCGAATCGTCTACGAGGAGATGCAGAAGTATCTGTTCAAGGTCGGACCGGTGTCGTTGATCGACGGCGACCTGCTGTCCGAGATCGTCGACTTTTTCGAGAGCGGAGCCGCCTCGGGCAAGGGCGTCACGGAATTGATCGGCCCCGATGTCGCCGCCTTCTGCGACGGCCTGATCGGCGACTCGCCGACGTATGCCGACCTCTACCAGGAATCGATCCGCAAGAAGGCCTGACGATACGGGCGAGATCCCGACCAGCCCCACGTTCCAGCTGGCTCCGGCGACGTTACGTCCTGGTCATAACCAGTCATGACCAAGACTGGACCGGACATGGACTACAACTGCCTGACTGCCCCAGGCTTATTCGGTAGTGGACCTTTCGGTCGCTTACTACAACTCAAAACCCCAGGTAAAAGGGCGATTGGCACGCCTGCGGTGGCTTGTGACGGCGATCGACGCCCGAGACTGGCACGAACCAGTACCTCAATTGTCCCAACTCGCGCAGGGGTGCCGCAACGGCAGGCCCCGAGCAATCCGCGACCGCCTCGCTCCCGACGAGTACGAGCGCCTCCTCGAAGCGGTCCGCGCCGGCGTCTCGAAGCGGCAGCTTGCGGAGCAACACGGGATCAGTCTCCGGAGCGTATACCGGCTCCTGACTGATCAGCAGTAGGACACGCTTTCGGGGGGTTGTGCTTCGGAGGTCGGTCCTCCGGATGCGGCTGGGTCGTTACTGAGGTGTATGCACGTCCGGCGGCGTGGACTCGAGGCGCCGGGGCTCGGCCGCATGCGGTCGTCGTCAGATCAGACTTGGAGGGATGCTCGCTATGTCTGAGCGCGGTCGGCGTCGCGCGGTCGCCTACTACCGTGTCTCCACTACGCGGCAGGCCCAGACCGGGACCAGTGCAGAGGAGCACGGTGACTCGATCGCGGCTCAGCAGGCGGCCTGCCACCGCTACGCGGCCGAGCATGGCCTCGAAATCGTCGCCGAGTATCCCGAGCCCGGCGGCTCGGGGACCGCCATTGATCGCCGCCCGATGTTCCGGGAGCTATTGGAGCGGGTCTTGCACCGCCAGGACGTCGAGGCGGTGTTGGTGTACGCACGCTCGCGGGCCTTCCGCAACGCCTTCGAGGCCATGGTCACCCGGGAGGAGTTCCGCAAGCTCGGCGTGGAGCTGCTCTCAACCCAGGAGCCGTCCGAGGTCGGTCCGGAGGGCGACCTGGTCACGCTCATTCTCGACGGGGTCAATGAGTACCAGTCTCGCAAGCTCGGCGCGGACGTGTCGTTCAAGATGGGCGCCAAGGCGGCCCGCGGCGGCACGCCGGGCCGGGCGAAGCTCGGCTATCGCAATGTCCGCGAGCGCATTGACGGCCGTGTCACGGCCACGATCGAGGTCGACCCGGATCGGGCGCCGTTCATTGAGACCGCGTTCCGGCTGTTCGCGGCCGGACAGTACTCCCTGAACCGGCTGCGGGACGCGCTCACCGAGGCTGGGTTGCGGACCCGCCCGACCCAGGCCCGCCCAGCCGGAACCGCGGTCTCGCTATCGCAATTGTCCAGTCTGCTACGGGACCGCACCTATCTGGGTTATGTCCTGTGGTGTGGCCAGGAGCATCCGGGCAGGCACCCGGCGCTGGTCGAGGTCGACTTGTTCGACCGGGTCCAGCGTGTGCTCGCCGAACGACGTCGCGGTACTCGGGACCGCAAATGGGATCACTTCCTCAAAGGGCTGCTGTGGTGTGGTCGCTGTCGGAGACGGATGATCTTCGAGTGCTCCCGCAGCCACAGCGGTCGCCTCTACTTCTACTACCGTTGCGCCGGCCTGCAGCATCGCTCCTGCGACCTGCCTCGAATCCCGATCGCCGCGGTCGAGGACGCCGCCGAGGCTTACTTCGCGGCCCTCAACATCGATCCGACCGAACGGGCCGCGATCTCGCAGCTCGTAGCCGGAGCTTTGGCCGACCATCGAACCGCCGGTGCGACGCTTCGCAAGCGACTGGAGTCCGAGTTGACCCGCCTCGACCGGCTCGAAGATCAGTGCCTCGAACTGCTCGGCAGCCCCGGGTGGCCCACCGAGAAACTCACCGAACGCCTCCAACATCTCAACGTCGAACGTGACAAGGTCAAACAGCGGCTCGCTGCCGCGCAGGACCGCACATCCGATGACCAGCTCTTTCGCAAACGTATCGATAAGCTCCTCGGCCTGTTCGCTGAGCCGCGCGAGCTGTGCAAACAGCTTTCTGAGGATCTGCGCAAGACGTTCGCGACCGTGTGTTTCGACAAGCTCGCCATCGACGCCGCCGACCGCGCACCGTACCAGCCAGTCGAGACCTGGCAGGTCCGCGCACGCGGCTCACGCCGTGAACAACTCGATCTGCACGCGCTCGCCGATCTCCTCGTAGTCGCAGCGGAAGCGTCGCCGTGGGAACCGAGTGATAATCGCGGTCGGTGCCGGTCAGGACGCGACCTGACCGGAACAGTGTGCAAGCTGAAGTGCTGACCGTTCCTGTTGATGTTGTCACCTCCTCGATCGGGAGTCCTCCACCAAGAAGGGAGACCTGAACATGCCCGAGGCTATGGACCTGCTGGATCCCATTGGGTGTCATTGGTCGCCTTCGTCTGAGGGCCCGGGAGCGATGAGTTTGGACATTCGTTCCAGTGCCTTGCGGGTTCGGGCGTCTTGTTCCTCCTCCGAGAGCCTGACGAACTCCAGCTCCGACTGGCATCGGTCCCGAAGGTCGTCGCGGTCGAACCAGCGGAGCGGATGGCGCGGGTCGGAGGGGTCGTAGACGCCCTGCCCGAAGGTTTCCAAGATCATGAGGTCGTAGCGGCGGAAGTCGTGGCTTGAATCGGGCGGCAGCAGGCCGCCGATCATTCGGTCCATCCACTCGATTCGGCCCTCACCCTCATCCTCCTCAAGATCGTCGAAGTCAGGGTCGTAGCCGAACACCGCCTCGGCATCGAGCAGCCCCGGATACATGTCGTGGACGTCGCCGATCTGCGGTGGCTCGGTATTGCGGATGACGAGCAGCAACGCATACTCGTCGGCGAGGCAGACCGGCTGTGGTGTCCGTCCTTGGTGCAGCTCGCTGCCCACACGCATGATGCGCTCACCCATGCGTACCAGCCAGTGGTCGCTGACCTGCGTCAAGGCAAGTTCAGGCAGGTCGCAGAGCAATTCGACGTCGCGGATGGTCGCCTCACCCTTCAGGTACGAAGCGAGACCGTAGGGGATGCCGCTTTCGAGGTGGATCCGGCCGTCGACGGTCGGGGCGAAGTCCGAGAAGACGACGGTGTCGGACAGCGCCATCGCATCTGCAGGGGTGAGCGGGTCGCCGGTGAACGACTTGTTGAACAGCCGCACGGTGTCGCTCAGGCCGAACGGGTCGCTGCCGCCGGTTGCAGCACCGTCGTCGCCTGCCACCAGTCGGCGCAGTTCTTCGACGGTGAGCTTCAACGCTCGTGCGAAGCCCTTGATGTTCTCGGGACGGAAGCCTTCGAGCCCGGTGGCATCGGTGACGGTGTTCTCGAGTCGCCGCCAGGTAGCCAGCGAGACGTCCGCCCGCCGGGCGGCTTCTTGCTGCGTGAGCCGCAGCTCGGCGCGGCGTGACTTGACCGAGACGGCTGAAACCATGAGCACCTCCATTTGAATGCTTATTGAGTGCTCGCAAGCATAGCATTCAATAAGCGCTAGATCTGGCTGGTGCGGGTGGTTGTTCGCGGCAGCGGACAGGAGTCGATGGCGGCGATGGCGGCCCTCCAGCTGCGCCAGGGGATGCCGACGGTGCATGCGGGTTTGAGACGATTCCGTCTATGCCTGCGAATGCCGAAGCCGTCAGCCAGACTCAAGTTCGAACGGAACCGAGGCAAATTGTCCGGTTGGCCATCGAGCTGCACCGTGTCCGCCCCGCCGTGAAACGGATTGTCGAGGTCCCCGCCGACGCCTCGCTTCACTTGCTGCACCGGGTTGTCCAGATCGTATTCGACTGGGATGGCGACCATCTGTACTTCTTCGAGAACCGCAGAGGCCGATGGGGTGACCCGATGCTCGACGACGTCGCCAACGACGAGACCGCGCCGATCACGGCGCTCGCTTCGCGTCCGGGCGCGAGATTCGCCTACGTCTACGACATGGGCACCTGGTGGGACCACCGCATCAGTGTCGACGGGATCGGTAAGGGGACCGGACCGGTGTGCCTGTCCGCGACCGGCCCCAACCTCCCCGAATACGACGGCTCCGAAGCGAGACCGTTCGACCTCGACGAAGTCAACAAGCACCTGGCCGGACTGGACCTGGCCGAGTTCGTCCCGACCGCCCAACCCGAGCTCGAGGGCGAATGGCCGCTCACGCAGGACGAGACCGCCCGCTTGGCTGCCGCCGTCCGGTTGACTCCCGTGATCAAGGCGTTCGCGGCGCTGGCGCAGTGGGCCGCCCCGGGTCGGGCCGCGACACCCGCCGGTTACCTCAAACGGTACGAGGTGCCCGGAGCCCATGAGGCGCTCGGTCTGCCCGCGCCCCGGCCGGACTTCCACTCGGCCCGCAACCTCGCCCGCTTCGACGGCTGGTGGCAGATCGCGCTCAAGACCGGCTTCATCGATGTCGGCACCACCGCCGCCACCGGACCCGCGATCGAGGCGCTCGACGACGACCGGGAGACGGTCGAACTGTGGTGGGACGTAGCCGAGCACTCGATCTTCGGCTGGAGGATCGAACGCAGCCTGTTCCACCACGACGAGCTCGACAACCACGGATCGAAACTGCTCGCGAGGACCTTGATCGACAAACTTCGCACCAGCCACAGCCCGCTGCGACCCGAAGACCTCGGCGACCGGCACGACATCTCGCGAGCACTGCTCGACCAGATCTGCGACCTCGGCATCGCCGAACACGTTGGCCAGGGCCGCTACCAAGTCTCCGAACTCGGAGCGTCCGCTCTCGCGCAACTGTGAGACCGCGACCCTCCACTTGGCGCCTACACACGGCTGCTCCACAGACGGTAGGCGGCGATCCAGTTGTCCCCGGTCGGAGGCGGATCAGGTAGCGGCAGATCGGTCAACGGCACCCGCTGGCGGTACCGTCCCCGCTTGCACACGGCCACGATGCAGCCGGGCCCGCCCAGGCCGAGACCGGTCACCGCTATCTCGACGCCCAGAATGCTCGTGGAGAAGGGGAGGCCGACCTCGTCCTCCAGCACGGCAAGCCATGCGCTCAACTCTTCGTCCTGGTTCCAGGTGTCGACAAGCGCGGACTCGATCATTGACTCCAGGTCGGCTTCGGCCACCCTGGGATTGTAGAGAGCCGCGCCGCAGGCACCGCAAGCTCACCTGGAACGGTCGCCTCCGAGCCCGGAACTTTGGCCATAACCAGTGATTATCAAGCTCGGACCATCTGTGATGAGATGTTACTGCCTGAATGTCCGGTTGTGGACCTTTCAGTCGCTTACTACAACTCAAAACCCCAGGTCAAAGGCCTATTGGCACGCCTGCGGCGGCTTGTTGCGGCGATCGACGCTCGAGACTGGCACGAACCAGTACCTCAATTGTCCCAACTCGCACGCGACTGCCGCAACGGCAAGCCCCGAGCAATCCGCGACCGCCTCGGCCCGGAAGAGTACGAGCGTCTGCTCGATGCGGTTCGCGCCGGTGTCTCGAAGCGGCAGCTCGCGAAGCAGTACGGCATGAGCCTGCGGACCGTTTATCGGCTGGCCGGCGCATCGAGATGAGGGAATTTCCCGTGGCAGGCGTGTCGGCCGAGCCTGACTTTGATGCGCGTCTACGTTCGGGGATGGTGCAGAAGGACCGGAACATTAAGGTCACCGGTGAGCGGCGCGAGCAGATCCACATCCACCGGATCGCCGATCTGCTCGTCCGCTTGGCACGCAAACGAGCACTCGAACGCGGTTTGGACACCTCCGACTTGGAAACCGCAGAGGAATTACCTGGGGAGGATCACCGGGCGAGTAACCCTGAGTAATCCGCCAGATGGCAAACATGGTTCACGTTGTCTACCGAGAGGTGCGGGGTCGGCGTTTACCATGGGGCATGACTGACGACGCATCAGGCACGGATCCTGCTCCTTCCGGATACGGGTCGGTGAAGGATCTGCCTTCCATCCAGGAACTGGAGCGGGGACTGGCGGCGGCAGTGACGCTGGGCATGCCCCTCGATCCCGCCGTCGCGGCAGAAGCCCGCGAGGCCCGGCGCGAGATGGAGGAGTTGACGGCCACGGTCGATGCGTTCTACGCACGCCTCGGTCCGAGGAACTGGGTATTTCACGACCTTTTCAACCCCGCCATGATCCGCACCTTGCTGGACGAGACCGTCGATGATGAGGCTGCCGAAGCGCGATTGATCGAACTCTACTGCGACCGGGAGACGCTGAACTGGTGGACCAACACGCTGCGGCGACACGAGGCACTTAAAGCCCGGTTCGGGCAGATCGAGCGGGCCCGGAAGCATTACGCCGATGGGGTCTTCGACAGCTGCACCCTGCATCTGATCGCGGTCATGGACGGGTTCGTCAACGACTTCCAACCGGCCGAGCGCAAGGGCCTGCACGCCCGCGAGCCTGATGAGATGGCGGCATGGGACAGCGTGGTCTGCCACCACCAAGGGCTCACGCACGTCATGGCGACCTTCAAAGCCTCCAAGAAGAAACGCGTCGACACGGAAGTCCGTGAGGTCTTCCGCCATGGAATCGTCCACGGCATGGTAGTCAATTTCAACAATGTCGTCGTCGCCACCAAAGCCTGGAATCTGCTGTTCGCCGTCGCGGACCGGGCCACCGCCACCCAAAACGCCGCACAACCACCGGACCCGGAACCGACCTGGGACCAGATCCAGTCACAACTGCGCAACCTCGCGCATCAGCGGCAGTACGAGGCCCAATTCGAGCCCTCTCATCTCGCGGCCGGCGACCCCGACATCGAAACCGACGCCGCCGCCCAGCGCGCGAGCGCGTTCCTGGATGCCTGGCAACGTCAACGCTGGGGACTGATCCCCCACTTCATGCCCCCAGCCACTGTTGGGACCGGCACCAGGACGGCGGACATCCAGCACGTCAAGGACTGCCTCGAACCGCTCGAACTGACTGCATGGCACCTGGAGAGCGTCGCCTTCGAGCAGGCCCACGCCTGCCGGGTCACCGCAACTGCGACGATCAACGGCAGCGAGCAACGCCTCCAGTTCCGCCTCGGCAGTTTTGACGCCGACAGTGGGGATTTTGCCGTCCCCGGCGAGCCCGGCAGCGTGTGGCGCTTGCTCATCTGGGCACCACGGACTTATCTCCTCCCCAAAGAAGCAGGTGTGTGAACGCCGCCTGAGCCGCTTGCTGCACAGCGCAATTAGTCCGCGACAACTTCGACATTGATGACCTTGAGCGGAGGATGGTTACGGCACGGGCCGAGATCGAGCGTGCGGCTCATGGCCGAGTTCAGTGTCCTGGCGCCTGACCTGGCACCGACACCTCCACTTCCGGCGACGAGCCTTGAGGCGTTCTCGATCTGGTAAACAGTAATAACCAACCTGAATCATCTGTCATGAGACGTTAACGCCTGTATGTCCGGCTGTGTTCACGTGTCGGTTCAAACTGCTCTCTTCAGCGCCACAAGATGTTCCACTCCACCCTGGTTGAAGCAGTCGGTAGCGAGGTCACGAACCTGCTGCAGCACGTCGTCAGGTCCTGTATCCAAGGCGATCAGGGCTTCAACCGGCTCGAAACGCTCGATCCTGGGGACGTTCGTGAGGTCTAGGAGATCAGAGTCTTCTCCGAGCGGAATGAACGTCAATGGATAGTTCTGAGGCCAGGCAAGACCGATCCGAACCTCGTACTCCATCGCGCCAACCCGCGGTCCAACCTGCCCAATCAACGAGACAAGATTCGCCACGAGCGTTTCCATCTGGCCCGTTGGCACCTGGGATCGTTCCAGTTGGTACACGTTACTCGCGGCAGGGCTGGGATTCCCGTGAAGCGCGGCAGATAACGTGACCGACCCGTCCTGGTGCACACTCGTCCAAGTGTAGCGGGAAGGATCCCGCGCCAACCGCGCCCTTGCCGTCCAACGCCGAAAGCCAGGCCGGAGATTGAGATGGTCCACCCCATGGAGAGGTTGTGCTCCAGGACGCCACAGCATCGACTCGGTCGACGCCTTGGCGTTGTTGATCATCGCCTGGACCTCGTCCTTGCTCAGCTCGGCCGGCGCCGCGATCGGCAGCCTGGGTCTGGCAGCGGCGAACGCCCAAGCACGCTGATTCGACGCAATGTCGACCTGTGCGCCCTCGAAGAGCCAGTCAAGCGCGGCAGCGGCGTCACGCTGTTCAGAGAATCGCCTGCGATACGCCTCGGCGATTTCCCGTTCGGTCATCCATCGGCTTCCAGCGCCAACCCGGAGCCGGGCCGCGTAGCGCTCATCCTTATGGATGAAGTGCGGACGGCCCAGGCTCGGCGGGACCACGATGATGACGGCACGCTTAGCAGTGTCCAGAAGCCTATGGATGCGCAAGTTGAGGACAGAGGGTTGGAGTCGGTTGGCGGCGATGGTCCGCAACGTGCGCAGGTCGCCATCAGTCAAGGTGCAAGCATCGCTGCGATCCTGGGCAGCACTGTCCTTTTCATTGACGCCCCAGACGAGGGTGCCCCGCCGGCGTTCGCGAACGCTGACACGTCCTCCGGGAAGCATTCGTACTTGAACTTCTTCAGCTTTTCGTGATCAGTCGGGACGACTTTCCAGTCGAGGTCATCGGTCTCCTCGATGTGAGCGTCAACTGCGGCGTCCAGGAGGTCGTCGTTGACAGGGCCTCGCGGCAGGCCGAGGTGGCGATGCAGAGCTGTGTAGTCGTCCATGCGCGACAGTCTTTCAGGCTGGCGAACAGGATCTCGCAGGCGAGCTGGCTCCGCTTGAGATCGCCGATATCGATGCGTCCGTCGCAACGAACCTGGTCTGCTATGTCGTTGCAGCGTTTGACCATATGGGCGGCCTCCGTGAACCCCACAAACACGGCCAACGCATCGGTGACGTGGGCGGGTCCGCCGCTCTCCTCGAGCGCTCGAGCGAAGAACTCGCGCTCGCCCGCATCGAACCCGAGCGAGAGCAGTTGCCCCATGTCACTTCACCGACTCCAATCGGCATCGAGTATCGCAGAGGCTCGAACGCACCGTCACTATGCCGGGGAAGCACTCAGCGGTTAAGGCAAACGGGCTGGCCCTCGCCGTGAGTCGGCAGTACCTGTTCGGCGCTCCGTTGTCGGTGGGGTCGAGTACGGTTTCAGCGTTCTGCGCCGGTCGGAGATCGCAGGGACTCGTGGCAATGGAGGGCGGGTAAAGAAGGCTCCCTGAACGACGGGTGACCGCATAGTTCCGAGGAAGAGCACTTTCAAGTATTGTTAGATTCTCACGAATCAACTATTTCAATTCCGACAATTATGACATCCTGGGCATATCTGCAGTAATTCGTCAATTTGTTAATTAAGCCCAAATATCGAGCGATGTCAAGTGGTGAGGAGGAACTCGCGATGGCGCGACAGGCAATACGAAGAGTGGCTCTTCTCGTTGGTGCTGGATCTGCCTTCCTTGCGACGATCGGAATCGGACTTGCAATAAATTCGATCAGCTCGATGTCTAGGTGGCCTGGGTATCTGGACTGGTTTCGAGTCAACATAATCTGGTTGATTTGCGTGTCAGTAGCTCTCTCCATCGTCGCGTGGATCATCCGAAAAAAGATTCAAGAGGAAGACCGAACATCCGATACAGAAACTCTTACGCACGAAATCGTGCAGGAATCTTTTCGTCTGTCGAGTCGTACGTCGGCATATGAGGATGCGCTAGTCCGTCTTCCGGTATATGTGCAAAAGATCTCGGCTCATTATGACTCTGAGATCATGGAATATGGGTGGGTACTCACCTCTTTTGGCGACGCGACTGTTAGCCCTCAGAACCTGGCATCTGAATGGGCAATTGCAATGCCGGCGAGGAAATCTGAGTTGACTCCAGCTGGGAAGCTGATCCTAGCCGAGCTTCTTGTAGTGTACGGTCAGGTACAAAAGGGGATAGAGATTCTTATTGAATCGATAGCAGATGGACTTCCAGGCCAGACCTATTGGATGACTCGCGTTGCCATGCTGGCGGGTGAAGAATTTGGTGTAGAAGATGAAACGTCCAAAACGGCACGCGATGAAGTACGAAAACTGAATCCTTCCTACCCTCTTCTAATCGCATATGAAAATTTGATCGGAGAGCGGTGGCAAGATGCTATCAATGCCGTTATCGACTGGCATAATCCATCCGTATGGGAATCTGACGCCATCGCAAACATTCACCATAATGCTTTGGCTGGGATGGAAAAGTATGATGAGGCAATAGATGTGCTTGAATCGAGAGGTTCCGCGGAGGAAAGCTCTGGAATTCTGATACTAAGTGCCGAATTGAGGCTTTTCAGAGCTGCAATTGGTCAGAGCGATAGCCATTGGCAGGATGTGTTTACTGCCAGTCGTCATGCATTGAGGGCACGTAATATCCGAAGGAGTTGGAGAGGAGATAGTGTAGAGGCGGTTGTCGTGGCAATGGAAGCGTCTATTGCAGCAAAAGACCCTGACACCGCATGGAGATTGTCCCAACCTGCTCCTGAAGGTGAGGCGACTATTGTTGAGGCCGTAGATGATCGGGTGATTGCCCTAGCTGGCACGGCTGCAGCAATGACAGGTCGACTTCAGGAGGCTGCACGAATCAAAGATCAGGCTTCGAGCGAAATCACGCGAAAGCGGCTAGATGCTGAAATCATACGTGCATCGCAGGGTGCCAACTATGAAGAGCGTGCGCTACAGGCATGGCGTGACTACTTCGATTGCGCCACGTCTGTTGCAGACCGAATCTACGCGATGCGTGCAATGGCGTTCCTAGGAGTGACCATTCCTAGTGTGCTAGATGAGCTGCGATCAAAGTATCCTTATGCAATTAAAGATGTTGAAGACGTGCACCGTATCATGTCTCTAACGGAACCGAACCTCGATCGAAAGCTCCGCAAGTATCAGAACGTCCATATTATCGCTGCGGTCCGGCGAGCCGAGGTAGCTGCCGAGAGCGACCGGTCTAGAGGCGTGGAGATATATAAGGAGGCGTACGGTTTCTGGAAAGATCCGCAGCTCCTACTTGAAGCGGTCGACCTACTCGTAAAGGAAGAACAGTGGGTGGAAGCTTGCAAGCTGATCGACACCGCTCTTGCAGAGAATGGCACCTTGTGGCCTGGGCGTCAGACGTTTCATCAGCGAAGTGTGGTAGTGGGATTTCTGGCAGAGGACTGGGCTCGAGTTGAAAAGTCATGCAAGGTATTGCTCGAAGATGATCCGAAGGACTCAGAGTCGCGTTGGACGATCGCTAGGGTCCAGCTTTATAGGGGGCAACCCGAACTAGCGTGGGGCACTTTGTCCCGAGGCGATTCGATGGATCCGAAAGATGTCTCGGAACGTGCTCATCTGGTGTTGGAACTAGGAAGAAGGTACGCCAGCAGTCTTGAAATTGCGCAAATCGCTTTGGGCATAATTGACTCATTTGTGAACGACGAGGCTGTATTCGCACATGCGCTCTTGGCTGTAACTATGAAGCAAGACGAGACGGCCCTTCCCGAGGAAATCGGAATGAAACTAACCAGGGCCTGGTCTGATTTCTTTGTAAGATACCCAAATAGTGATATTGTTTCCCGGGTTTCGATCGTCGAAGAAGAAGGACTTCCTGAGCAGCTTACGGATTCTCTGAGGGCTCGATATGAGATCTTGCAGAAGGTAGTGCAGGAGATTACTGAAAAAGAGTTTCCTTGGGGACTACTTCAGAAATTCACTGGAGATCCTTACTCTACGCTGCTCTTGAACAACGATCAGCGGTATTTCTTGCTGGGCTCGTATGAGATGCCGGATGTGGAATCTGATCGTTCTGCAGTAGATCAGCTTGCCCAGAAGAGTTGCCTTATTGATATTAGTGCTATTCATACTCTTGCGGTTATTCACGAAATTTCAAATGATCTCATCGCCGAAGTCGAGAGCGTTTCTATAATTGAGTCCGCTCTCCGGGACCTTCAAGCTGGTCGAGATCTGCTGCAGGCTCCCTCCGACGGTTATCTTGTGCATGAGCCTGTTTCTGGCGAACCGATGTATGTCGAGACTGACCCAGATTCGAAGGTTCAGAAATTGCAGCGATGCTCGACGATGATCGAGATAGCAAACCAGTTGAGTAGGCTTCCGTACGAGCAAATCAGACATTTTCAGGGTGAAATCTACGACGCTAGGCATCCTTGGTTTATTACGATGGATGCAGCTATTGATCAGGACTGCATAGTCTGGTGCGATGATCTTGGACTGCGTCGTGAGCTGCGCAGGCGGGGGGTCGCGAGCTTTAGTAGTGTCACACTCATGGACTTTGCCAGAGATGCCAACCGGATTGATGCGGAACGAGTATTTTCTGCGAAAGAGTCACTAATCAAACAAAGGTTCGTTGACGTGCTAGTCGAGCATGATCGATTGATCAAGATCGCCCAGGAGGCAATTTGGCGGCCCGGCGTGATTGCGCTGATGCTGAGTAGGTCTGCAATATGGAAGAGTTCTGAGAATGCCGTTGAAATTTTCCGCACAGCATTCTTTCGTTCCACAGTCCAAGATCTTTCCATATGGGCTGCAGCCGCGGTAGAGGGCATTAAGACCACGTTTGTTGTTCCCGGCCAAGTTAAATGGCTCGCAGGTATCGCGGAGATGGTCTTCGTAGAACAAGAAGCCAAGCCCTATCACTGCAAAGCCGTTATCGAAGAAATCGTGACCGCAGTCCCAGATCTCGCTGATTCTGTGGTCGAAGCAACATTCAAATTTGTCTGGTCGAAATTGACTGAGAATTATGCATTGCCTGATGCTGCCATGATATTCAGATACCTGGTTTCTGATCTCGATCAGTTGTACAGGCAATTGGCCTTTGAGATTGTTGCTAGGCATCAAAACTAACTCTGAGTATCTTCTGGAGATTTCAGTCAGCGGCACCATCAGTTACCGCTATTCCATTGGCTGTGCTGCGCGATGATGGGCGCGAGGCCATTCCTTTAGCCTCGATTCGTCTGTGTCCTGTGTGGTTTGAGTGCTGGTCTGGGTTCTCCCGGTTTGTCCTCGACCGTTTGAGGCGGTGTCGGGCCGGGATGTCGTGCCGGCGGCGCCAGGCGGTCTCGTTCGCCTGGTAGCGGCCGCTGGTGCTCCTCTCGTGCGGCGGGTTGGCGGTATAGAGGCTTTGGTCAGGTCGGTATGGGTGCGATAGCGCCGATACGCCTCCAGCACAAGGCGAAGGCTGCTGCCCAGGGCCAGTGGGCAGCGAGGCGGAGGGTGCGTTTTCGCGCGTGGTGGGCGAGCCTGGCGGGGAGGGCGTAGAGGCGGTGGCGCATGGTGGTGATCTCGGCGTCGGCGAGGCCGGCTTGGTCGCGCAGGCCCAGGAGCTTCAGCCAGGTGTCGAGGTCGGCGGCCATGTTCGCGGCCAGCAGCCAGGACTCGTTCACCTCCCAGGACTGGGAGGGCAGCAGCCGCAGGCCGCAGGCTTTGTCGGTGCGCACTCGGTCTTCGACGACCGCGTGGTGGCGGTGGAGGACGTCGAGGAACTGGATAGTGCCGGTTCCGGCCAGGCGGCCGATGCCGGTGTGGCCGATGTTGGTGGCCTGAACCGAGTAGACCCAGCCGGTGGCCCGCTCGAAGTCGGTCATGTTCTTGATCTGGCGTCGCGAAGGGCGGACTCGGCGGGCGATCAGCCGCATACCTGCGGGCCAGCCGGTTCTGGTGGCCAGGGCGGTGAGTTCGGCGACGGCGTAGCCGTGCTGAAGGTCGCCATCGGTGTGGACCGCTTCGGTCCAGGCGGTCTCGGGCAGCGAAGCGATTGCGGCTTCCTCAGTGGCCCGCATCGCCCAGCCGACCGTGTAATACACCCGTCGCCATCTGGTGTTCAGTGAGCTGAAGTGCTCCAGCAGTGCATGGCTGGCTC
>NZ_BAAGXZ010000028.1:0-46925 GCF_054779575.1 Glycomyces halotolerans | reverse complement strand
CCGGCACCGGACCCGGCCACGAGGACACGGCCTCAAAGGCCCCGCCGCCTCTTTGTCGCCGCCAAGAAACCCGCGCCACGCACTGCCCGAGAGCCGAAGACAGGAGCGGGGCCACACCCTTACCCTGTCGTCGCTGAGAAACGACCCGGGCTCCCTACACCCCCAGCTGGATGGTCACAACGCACTGTGACTGCACCCCACGGTCATCCTGGAGATCTGGGAACCAATTCTCGGGTCTCGAGATTTAATGGCGGCTTGACCACTACTGTGCATAGCATGGTACCGTGCTAAGCGTGGACAGATCGCAACTGCTCAAGGGCCTGCTCGACATCATCGTGCTGCGCGTCTTGGAGACCCAGGACGGCTACGGCTACGAGATCTTGCGGCGTCTGCGCTCGGCCGGCTTCGACGAACTCGGCGACGCCTCGGTCTACGGGACGCTCCGCAGGCTCTACCGATCCGGCTACCTGTCCACCTACGTCCAGCCCAGCGAATCCGGACCGCACCGCAAGTACTACGCGATCACCGAACCGGGTCGGAAGTACTTGGCGCAGATGCGCGACGCCTGGCAGGACGTGAGCGCCAAGATGCAGGCGCTGTTCGATGCTCCTCCGACAAGCACAGCCGAGAAGGGCCAACCATGACCGACACTCCCCGTGGGACCTCCGAGATCGCGGACTACCGGCTCGCGGTCGAGCGCCACCTCTCCGACCTGCCCGCACCGATCCGCGAGGACCTCCTCAGCGACCTGGAGGAGCACCTCACCGAAGTGGCCGCGGACATGGAGCCGGGCATGACCCTCGCCGACCTGCTTGGCACTCCCGAGGTCTACGCCCGGGAGCTCCGCGAGACCGCGGGAGTCGAGAGGCTCCCAGCCAGCGAGCGCTTCGTCCGAGGCCTGTGGAGAATAATGGATCCGACCTTCAGTGGGCTCCACGGCGCCGCAGACCGATTCACGACCAGCGCGGGCGTCGGCGAGGCCGCCTCCTTCCGCAAGGCGCTCAAACCGGGCTGGTGGGTCCTGCGGGGGCTCATCGCGGCAGCGCTGGTGTCGTATTTCGTGATGGCCACGGACGAAGGGATGCTCCAGGCGTTCCGCACGTTCGGGCTCCTCAGCCTGGCGCTCTGCGGTGCGCTGGCGCTCCTCTTCGTATGGCTCTCCCTCCGACTCGGCGTTCGATCGGAGCGGTGGAGCCGCGGCAATCGCCTGATGGTCGCCGGCGGGGGCGCGGCGCTGCTCGGTGTCGCCATGCTGGCCCTCATCGCTGTCGCCGACACGATCCTGTTCTCGCCGGCGGTGCAGTACCACGCGAATGAAACATATCCCTATGTGGAGGACGTTCATGTGTATTCGGAGGACGGCGAACTCCTGACCGGCGTCTACCTGTTCGATCAGAACGGGGAGCCGCTCCGGCTGGGCGATCCTGGAGCCTGCTTCGATGAGGCCTCCTCGAATCCGTTCGAAGAGCCCGAGACCCCGGTCGGCGAGGGGTACACGACCGTCGATCCTGGTCGGTACGGCTACCAGTACCCGCTCTGCATGCCGGGTGAGGACCCCACCGTCGGCCCGCAGGAGTCGCCGTCGCCGGTGGAATCGGCCGGACCGGAGGACCCGGAGCCAGGTTCCGCGGAGCCCACTTCCGAGTGAGCGATCGATCATTAAGTGACGTAGTGAAAACGGAGGGTAATGCCCCGAAATCCCGTTTCACCGCATTATGAGATTGCTCTCGGTAGACCTTGGTAGAGCAGATTCTGTCCGAGCGCGAGGCCGGGATCGGCCGAACGGCCGATGTGAACCGCCGGATTCCCGGGCATTGAGCGCGGCAAGTGCGATAGCGACAGTATCGGGCGAGACGGCCGAGTGATATGTCGCCTCTCAAACGCGAGTGTGCCGTATTCTCACGATTACTCAGGGGTAGGTCGCCGTTATGTAACGGCTCTAACGTGGCGCGGGTGCTTACGACTAAGCTGACCCAGTCCAAGCACGCGGCGCCCGGTTTCCTCCGCCGGAACGGCCGCGTCATCCGCAACAGGGTGTTCGCCTCACTCGCTGCTCTCGCTGTCGGCGCCTTCGCGGCGACGACCGCCGGGGCCGCGATCACGGAGACGGACGACCGCAGCGAGGAAGAGATCCTCGCCGCCGAGATCGTCGACCAGGCGATCGAGGCAGATCCCCAATGGGACAAAGTAGCCACAATGGAGAGCATCCTGCCGGTCAAGGAGGCGGGCTCGCAGAACGTGGTGTCCAAGTCCGAGGCCGACGCGATCCCGGAGGAGCCGGAGGTCGAGCCGGTCGAGGAGACCACCTCCTCGTCCTCGGGCTCTTCCGAAGCCGCTTCGTCCTCCGAGTCCTCATCGATGAACATCGCCGCCGACTGCTCGAGCTACTCGGGCAACAAGGCCATCGGCTGCACCATGACCCTCGACCGAGGTTGGGGCCTCGACCAGTTCTCCTGCCTCGAATCCCTGTGGGACCGCGAGTCGAACTGGAACGAGACGGCGCAGAACCCCAGCTCCGGCGCGTACGGCATCCCGCAGTCCCTGCCGGGGGACAAGATGGCCTCCCACGGCGACGACTGGCGGACCAACCCGGCCACTCAGATCGCCTGGGGGCTCGACTACATCAGCGGCCGCTACGGCACCCCTTGCGGTGCCTGGTCGCACTCTGAATCGAACGGCTGGTACTAGGCACTCGCGGGGCCACCGCAAGCGCCAGGCGGGCACCGGGTCTCCCGGTGCCCGCCTTCTGCTTTTCGCGACTCAGCAGCCGACGTCGATATTCACCGCCGGCCCGGAGGCGGTGAATCCGAAGACCTCCTGGCTGGTTCCGCCTTCGACGCGGGCGTTCCAGCCGACGTCCGAGGCGGTCACGTTCGCGCCCGACTGCGACCAGTCGACGTTCCAGGCGCTGCCGATCTGCTGGCCTCCCGGCCAGGTCCACGACAGGTCCCAGCCGTCGATGGTCTGCTCCGGGTGGAGGACCACGCGGCCCTGCCAGCCCGAGCCCCAGTCGTTGACGACTTCGACGGTGCCGAGGCAGTCGCCGCCGGGCTCGCTCGGCGGATCGGTCGGTTCGGTCGGGTCGTCGGTGGGCGGGTCGGTCGGGCCGTCCCCGATGTCGAGCGAGTAGCTCTCGGTGCTGAACCGGTGCCCTCCGGCCGACGAGGTGATCTCGTAGCCGAACTGGATCTGGTCGATCCGCACGTCGGGCATGCGGCCGGTGCTGTAGAGCCACTGGGCGATCTCGGTGATGTCCACGGTGGCCGAGTTGGTGTTCGAGGTCCGGATGAAGGTGTAGACCTCGTTGGAGCCGTTGTTGCCCCGGTAGTAGTCGAAGTTGTGGCCGCCGACGTTCACCGTGGTGTCGTAGCCGCCGAGCGGGCCGACCGGTCCGACGGCGCCGAGCCAGATCATGATCTCGTGATCGTGGCCGTTGCCCCATACGTCGTAGGCGGCGTTGTAAGCGACGCCGTTGCCTTCGCCGGGGCCTTCCCAGCTGACGCTGCTGGTGACTTCGGGCATCTGGCTGACCTGCTGCCCGAGCGTGTAGGAGACGTTCGGGTAGCTCTTGATGCCGCCGGTGTTCGGGTGGTCGGCGTCGACCCACCAGTGGGACTGGTCGACCGCCGAGATCGTCTGCGAGCCGGCGCCGGAGCCCCAGATGTTGTTGTAGACGGTGTAGTCGCCGAACTGCGTGTTGCCCCATTGGTCGCTGGACTGCCAGTTGGGGGAGGCGTGGTCGGCCAGCGCGGTGACGCCGAGCGGGCCGGCGGAAATGCCGACCGTCAGTGCCGCTGCGGCTCCGACGATGGCGATCCTCCATCGTTGCTTCAGTTTCATGGTGTGCCCTTGTGGTCGGGGCGGGAGCGGGCGGATGCCGGGTGCTGAGTACCGTCGCTGCCGCCGTCGGACTCGATGCGACGCGGTCGTGGTGACCTGCGTCTCGAACATAATATTGACATACGCCAATATTAATTGGAAGAGCGGGCCGCCCCGTCACGGACCGTGACGGCCTATTCCGACGTCGCTTCGCTCGCCCGCGAGGCGGCCCGGACCGAGCGCAGCAGCAGCCGCGCGTCGCCGAGCATTCGCTTCAACCGGCGTTCGAGTCCGGCGATCGGCGTGAGGTTCTGCGGTGCGCGCGTGTCCTTGTGCGCCGACGACCCCAGCGGCGGCAGCGCCGCCGCCGTGGCGTCGGCCAGCGCGACCACTGCGTCTTCGGCGAGGTTGTCGGCCGCCTCGATCCGCGCCACGCCGGCCCAGCCGCGGGAGCCGGCCCCCGGCAGCCGCAGGTACCACGAGTACCGCGGCCAGCCCGACATCAGGTGGAACACCGGGGTGCGCTGGCCGGGCGCCAGGCGTTCGATGACCTCGTTGAGTTTCGCCGGCAGGTAGGCGCGGCTGTGGCTCTTGATGTACCCGACCGAGTTCGGCAGCTGCGTGCGTCCGCGCAGCGGTCCGTCGAGGATCGCCAGCTCGGAGTCCATGACCACCTGCGAGGCGACCTTGGCTTCGAGGCGGGCCATCTCGACTTGGGCCGCGGCGATGAGGTCGGACGGTTCGGTCGACTCGACCATTCGGAACGGATAGCGGCCGAAGTCGGCCTCGGGGTCGGTCCCGGCGAACAGGCCGCGCTCGACCGCCGCCTCGGTCACCGCCGACACGCGGCCTTCGAGGTCGCAGGCGACCGCTCCGGCGGCCCAGGAGACGCACATGCCCGGCCAGCGTTCGCCGCCGTCGAGCAGTTCGACCCTGGCGTCGATCCGGCGGACGCCGTCGACCACGAGCAGCCTGGTGGGTCCGGATGCGGGCGCGTCGATCGGGCCCCACCGTTCGGCCGGTACCTCGATGCCGGTCTTCACCTCGGCGGAGCCCGACCGGGTCGGCGACTCGGGGTTGTCGGCGAAGGACGGGTCCCAGGCGTCGACGGTGATCTGCAAGGTGCACCTGCTTTCCGGGCGGGTCGACTCTCAGCCTAGTCCGGCCGTTGGAGGGTCACTGCCGTAACTCCACGGTTTTCTCGACGTGGGATCCTTTGGCGTCCTTGGTGATCCGGAACCTGACCGGGACGCGTTCGGCGAGGTCGGGGACGTGGGTGACCAGGCCGACGGTGCGCTGGGAGGAGACGGTGAGGGCCTCCAGGGTGGTGGCGACGGCGTCGAGGGTCTCGGGGTCGAGGGTGCCGAAGCCCTCGTCGAGGATGATCGACTCCAGGCAGGCGCCGTGCCGTGCCAGGCTCGCCAGCTGGTCCGACAGGGCCAGCGCCAGCGACAGCGACGCGGCGAACGTCTCGCCGCCCGACAGGCTCCGCGCCGGGCGGGCCATGTCGGCGTCGTGGTGGTCGACCACCCAGAAGTCCTGGTCGCGGTAGATCAGGTCGTATTGGCCGCCGGTGATGCGGTTGAGCATGACGGTCGCTCCGGCCACCAGCTCGTCGAGCGCCTCGCTCAGCAGCCACTCCATGAACCGCCTGGCCTCCAAGTGCTTCGCCAGTTCCTTGGCGACCTCGGCTTCGTGCGCGAACTTGCGGGCCTCGGCTTCGAGTTCCACTCGGCGGCCGCGGGCGTCGCGCAGGTTCGCCGCGCCCGCCCGGGCCGATTCGACGGCGGCGGCGTGCGCGGCGACGTAGTCGCCTCCCGTGCCGGTCCGCGGCACGGCGACGTCGAACTCGGCCAGCGCCGCGAGCAGTTCCGCCCGCAACGTGGCGGCGCGCCCGTCCAGGCGCTGGAGCTCGGCCCGGGCCTCCTCGCGTTCGGCGGTCACCCGCTCGAGCGCCTCGGCGGCCCAGTCGGTCAGGCGCTGCCAGCTGTCGGCGAGGTCGTCGCCGGCCGGAGGCGGGCCGAGCACCGCGACCTGGTCGCGGGCGTGCGCGAACTCGCGCCAGGCCCGCTGCTGCCGCTCTTCGGCGGCGGTGCGGCGCTTCTCGGCCTCCCGCAGGGCCCTGCGGGCCGCTTTGAGGGCCGCGGCGGTGCCGCCGAGCTGCCGCTTCGCTTCGGCGGCGGCTTCGCGCTTCGCTTCGAGCGCTTCGGGCTCGGGGACGCCTTCGAGCTTCTTGACCAGGCGCCGCCGCGTCAGCTCGAGATCGGTCAGCCGCTCCTCGTAACTGTCCAGTTTGGCCTGAAGCGCGGCGACGGCGCTCTGCGCGTCCTTGTACTCGGCCGTGGCCGTGGACGAGGCCTTCTGCGCCTCCTCCAAGGCCGCCGACAGGTCCCGCTCGGGCAGGTCCGCGACCGGGCGGTCGCACACCGGGCAGTCGCCGCCCGGCTCGAGCTCGGCCCGCAGCGTGCCGGCCAGGTCGGCCATCCGGGCCTTGTGGACGGCGGCGTGCTGGATCTCGACTTCCTCGGCGGCCGCGCCTTCGAGCTCTTTCGCCTCGTCGTACTGGAGGCGAAGCTCCTCGGTCAGTTCGCGGCCGGTGCGCAGGCTCGTCTCGGTCTCGGTCAGCTCCTCCCAGGCTTTGAGCTGCCGTTCGATCAGCGCCAAGTCGAGGCCGTCGACCTCGGCTCGGAGCCGCTCGTCCTCGGCTTCGGTCGTCTCCACCTCGGCGGCCTTCTCGGCGACCTTCGCGGCGGCCTCGGCGACTTGCGCGGCGATGTCGTCGACGCCTCCGGGACGCTTGATGTACGTCAGCGAGCCGAGGCTCGACTCGGCTTCGTCCAGGCGCCGGCGCGCGGTCTCCACGGCGCTGTCGAGGCCGTCGAGTGCACCGGCCTTGTCGCGCACCGGCTCGGTGAGCTTCTCCAACCGCTCGACCCGCTCGGTGGCCGCGGCCAGCTCCTCGTCGGTCACCTGCGGGACCTTCGCCAGCTGCGCTTCGAGGGTCTGCTGCGCGGTCGCCGCCGTGTCCCGCCGCGATCCGGCGAGCTGCTGGACGCGCCGGTAGACGCTGTGCCCCAGCAGGTTCTCCAGGATCTTGCGGCGGTCGGCCGCCGAAGCGTGCAGGAACTCCGCGAACTCGCCCTGCGGCAGCAGCACGCACTTGGTGAACT
The DNA here is from genome assembly GCF_054779575.1 of Glycomyces halotolerans. Classification (NCBI taxonomy): domain Bacteria; kingdom Bacillati; phylum Actinomycetota; class Actinomycetes; order Glycomycetales; family Glycomycetaceae; genus Glycomyces; species Glycomyces halotolerans. The sequence continues at coordinate 39,936 of NZ_BAAGXZ010000028.1, read as the reverse complement.
GCTCGAACGGCAGGCCGATGACCCGCTCGACCATCCGCGTCACCCCGGCCGCGCCGGTCTCCAGGCCTCTGCCGAGCCCTTCGAGCAGCGCCGCGTCGTCGGCCGGATCGACGCCCTTCGGCAGCATCTCCAACGCCGCCTGCGCCGTGGTGACGTTCCCGTTGCCCTGGCGGCGCAGCACCCGCGTCGCCACGTAGTGCTCCCCGGCGGCGGCGAACACCAGCCGCACCCGGCCCTCGACGGCCGAAGGGGCGATGAAGTGCTGCGTCGAACGCGTCCACCGCGGCGTCTTGCCGTACAGCGCGAAGCACATCGCGTCCAGCACCGTCGACTTGCCCGCTCCGGTCGCACCGGTCAGCGCGAAGAAGTCGACGTCGGTGAAGTCGAGTGTCGAGGCCTCGGAGTAGGAACCGAAGCCGTGCATGTCGAGACGAACTGGCCGCATCAGGACTCCTCGGCCGCGACGGTCTGGGTCTGCTCGTACAGTTCCGCGAAGAGCCCGGCCACGGCCGGGTCGTCGTGCCCGGCCTCGGCCAGGTACGAGTTGAACAATTCCCCGGGGCTGCGCCCGGCCCGCCGCTGCCGCGGCTTCGGAGCGTCGGCGCGCATCACCGGGTCGATGTGGATCTGGACCGCGCGCGGGAACAGCTCGGCGACCTCGCCGCGCAGCCCCGCCCTGGCCGGCTCGGTCACGAACACCCGCAGCCACGCCCGCTCGTCCACTTCGGCCTTCCGCAGCTCCTCGAGCGTGCCGCGCACCGTCCGCAGCGGCACCGCCTCGGTCAACGGCACCTGGCGGACCCGGGCCGGCGTGTCGGCGGTGACGTCGACCAGCGTGACGCTCGGCGTGTGGTCCTCCTCGCCGAAGTCCACCGCCAGGGGACCACCGGAATACCGGATCGTGCACGGCCCCTCGATCTTCTGGGCCTTGTGCAGGTGCCCCAGCGCCACGTAGTTCGTCGAGGCCGGGAAGATCGCCGCCGGCACCGCGTAGTCGGCGACCGTGTGCACCTCCCGCTCGCCGCCGCCGACCTTCCCGCCGACCACGGTCAGATGCCCGCAGAACAGGTTCACCTCCTCGGCGCTGAAGCTCTGCGACAGCGCCGCGACCATGCGCCGCAGGTGGTCGGCGTACGCCGACTCCGCGTCGGCCGCGCTCAGTTCGAACAGCTCGGCCGCGCGGATCGCGTACCGCTGGCTCACGAACGGCAGCGCCGCGAGCCGCCAGCGCTCACCGCCCTCCGTCTCGCCGGTGACCAGGTGGTCGCGGGCCCTGCCGATGCGGCCGCGCAGATGGACGCCGGCGGCCGCGGCCCACTCCCGCAGCGCCTCCAGCCCCGGCCCGTTGTCGTGGTTGCCGGCGATCGCGACCACTTCAGAGCCGGTGGCCCGCAGCGCCGACAGCGTCGAATACAGGACCTTCTGCGCCGTGCTCGACGGCGAGGCCGTGTCGTAGAGGTCGCCGGCCACGATCACCAGATCGGGCCGCTCGGAGCGGCAGAGGTCGACGATCTGCCCGAACACCGCGCGCTGCTCGTCGAGCCGCGGGCGGCCCTTCAACGTGACGCCGACGTGCCAGTCGGAGGTGTGCAGAATCCGCAAGGTCAACTCCTAGAACGGGATGTCGTCATCGTCGTCGGCCAGTTCGAACGGGTCGACCTTGGCCGTGACCGACCTGGCCGACGACGCCGGCGCGGACCCGGCTTCGGCCGGTCGCGTCGCCCACGCCGGGAACGGGAAGTTCACCACCAGCGGCACCGGCAGCTCCGGCTGCCCGACGAACATGGTTCCGGGCTTGGCCATGAGCACCCGCTGGCGCTGCGCCTGCGTCAGGAATCCGTACTCGGGCCTGCCGGCCTCGGCCGCGTCGAGGCGGCCGACGACGCGGATCGCCGAGTTCGAGGCGATGCGCCGCTCGACCTCGCTGGCGGTCTGCTGCGCGCCGATGAGGATGACCCCCAACGACCGGCCTCGCTCGGCGATGTCGAGCAGGATGTCCTTGATCGGACTGGTGCCCTCTCGCGGCGCGTACTTGTTGAGCTCGTCGAGGACCACGAACTGCAGGGGGCGGGCCGTGCCGGCCTTCTCCTTGCGTTCGAACTCGGTGCGCAGGACCACGCCGACCACGAACCGCTGCGCCCGGTCGGGCAGGTTGTGGAGGTCCACGACGGTCACCTGCGCCTCGGTCGCGATCGCCGAGCCGCGCGAGGGCAGGTCCCCGCGCACCAGGCGCCCGATGTCGCGCCCGGAGGCGATGAGACGGCGGATGAACGCGTTGACCGTGCCCAGGCCGATGGCCGACCCGGCCCAGTCGGTGCGCGTCTCGTCGTCGGAGAGCCGCTCGCAGATCAGGTCGACCAGGTCGCGGTAGGTCGTCATGAGCCTGCCCTCGACGGCGACCGCGCCGTTGTCCTTCGGCCGGGCCTCCTTGCGCAGCCGCGCCGTCACCTGGTGGACCACCATCGTGTACTGCTGGCGGTCGTCGTCGGCGTCGGCGAACACGAACGGCAGCAGCCCGTCGCGGCAGAACTCCGCGAGCGTCCAGTAGAACGCGTCGACACCGGTCGACCGGCACGCCACGTCGGGGACGCCGTGGCCGTCGCCCTCACGCGGCGGGGCCAGGACCTCCACGGACTTGAACGCGCCCGGCGCCATGCCCAGACGCCGGTACGACTCGCGGATCTCATCGTCGAGTCTGGTGTTGTCGTGGTCGAGCAGCAGCAGGTCCTCGCCCTTGACGTTGAAGATCAACGCCTTCGTGTTCGCCGCCTCGGCGCCGATCGCGCCCGAATGCAGCAGCGAGTACAGCAGCCACGTCGCGAACGAGGTCTTGGTGGCCACACCGCTGATGCCCGAGATCGACACGTGCGCGCCGCGCGTGCCGTCGAGGAAGTCCGCGTTGAGGAACACCGGCTGGCCGTCGCGGGAGAACCCGAGCGGCACCTGCCGGGCCATGCCGTCGAAGTACAGCGCCCGGTCCCGCTCGTCGCCGGTGGCGCGCTGGACCTCGGCGCCCGGCATCGGCGGCACGAACACCTCCGGCTCCACGCGGGTGACGGTGACCTCGGCGGCCTCCTGGACCTGCGCCGGCAGCAGCCCGCCGGCGATGTCGAACACGTCCGAGTCGAACTGCGCCCCTTCATGGCGGGAACGAACCGCGGTCACCACGCCCGAGACCCGCACCGTCCCCACCCCGGGCACGTTGCGTTCGGTGGAGAGCACATCGTCGAGCTGGGCGTACGCCTCGGGACCGACGCCGACCCAGAACGACAGGGGAGTGGCGTCCTCAGTGCCGAGCACGCGGCCGACCGAATTTGTCATGCGTTCGATCCTCGCAGATACCGCAGTATGAGGTTGCCCTCGGCTTCCAAGACGTGTCGCAGCCGCAGCCGCCTGGCCGCCTCCGACGTCGAGCCCTCCGAGACGCGGATCGAACCGCCGCCGACCAGCAGCGGCGACACCGTCAAATCCAGCTCGTCGACCAGGTCCGCGGCGATGAGGTCACCGAACACGGTCGGCCCTCCCTCGCACAGGATCTGCCGCAGGCCGCGCTCGCGCAGCGCCTTCACCGCCGCATGGAAGTCGACCGCGCCGGTGCCGACCGCGATGACGTCCGCGACCTCGCTGAGCGACGCCATCTGATCGACCGACGCGTTCGCCGCGCAGATGACGATCGGCTTGCGCGGCGCGTCGGTGAACAGCGGCGCACCGGGATCGAGCCGGGCCGAACGCGAGACCACGGCCATCACCGGCACCTCCGGCAGGCCCCGCCCGGACCGCCACCGGACCCGCTCGCGGCTCAACTCGAGCGGCCCGTAGCCCTCGGCCAGGACCGTGCCCGAGCCGGCCACGAGCACGTCGCAGCGGGCCCGCAGCACCTTGAACACGCGCTTGTCGGCCGCGCCGGACAACGGCCCCGACAGCCCCCCGAGCGCGGCCGCGCCGTCGACGCTGGACACGAAGTTCACCCGGAGCCAGTCGGCCTCGGGCGGCTCGTACGCCTCGTACACCTCGGCGTCGCTGAGATCGCTCAGCCGCCGGTACAACACATCAGGCACGGCCTCAACCTAACCCACCGGCCCGACAGCGACGGGCTTCGGCTCGCGAACAGCTGCGCGAATTCCGGCTCCGCGGGCGCCCCCTCGTCGCCGGAAACTCCTTACAGTGGGGTGCATGGACGGCTCCGACCCGCAGGGCAACCCCCTGCAGCAGCTCAGCCTCGAACAACTGCGCCGGCGCACCAGCGCCAAATGGCGCCACCACCCGGCGGACGTGCTGCCGCTGTGGGTCGCCGAAATGGACGTGCCCCTGGCCCAACCGGTCGCCGCCGCCGTGATCGACGCGGTCGCCGCCGGTGACACCGGCTACCCCGCCGGCGACGCCTACGCCGAAGCGCTCTGCCGGTTCGCGGCCGGACGGTGGAACTGGCACGGCCTCGCGACCGACCGGATCAGGACCGTACCCGACATCACCACCGGCCTGGTGGAGGTGCTGAAGCTCATCACCGAACCCGGAGACGAGGTCGTGGTCAACTCCCCGGTCTACGCGCCGTTCTACCGCTTCATCGACCTCGCCGACCGCCGGGCGATCGAAGCCCCGCTCGCCGACGACCGGATCGACCCGGCCGCCCTCGAAGCGGCATTCGCGAGACCCCGAGCCAAGGCCTTCGTGCTGTGCCACCCGCACAACCCCACCGGCACCGTCCACACCGAGCGGGAACTCGCCCGGGTCGCCGCGCTGGCCGAAGCGCACGGCGTGCGGGTGGTGGCCGACGAGGTCCACGCGCCCCTGGTCGCCCCAGGGACGGCGTTCACTCCCTACCTGACCGTGCCCGGAGCCGAACGCGGACTGTCGCTGATGTCGGCCTCGAAGGCCTGGAACCTCGCCGGACTCAAAGCGGCGCTGGCCGTGGCCGGCCCCGAAGCCGCCGCCGATCTGGAACGGATGCCGCAGGAAGTGAGCGGCCACGCCTCCCACTTGGCCGTCATCGCGCACACGGCCGCGCTCGTCGAAGGCGGTCCCTGGCTCGACGCGCTCCTGGAAGGCGTCGACGCCAATCGGAGGCTGCTGTCCGAGCTGCTCGCCGAACGGCTGCCCGCGATCCGCTACCGGCCGCAGCCGGGCACCTACCTCGCCTGGCTGGACTGCCGCGACCTCGGACTCGGTGACGACCCGGCCGCGGCGTTCCTCGAACGCGGACGAGTGGCGCTGAACTCCGGGATCCCGCTCGGCACTGGAGGCGCCGGCCACGTGAGACTCAACTTCGCCACCCGCCCCGACCTTCTCACCGAGGCGGTCGACCGAATGGCGAGGACCCTTCAATGACCGAACTGCGCTATTCGCCCAGCACCCTCGCGAGGTAGGGGTTCGCGAAGCGGCGCTCGGGGTCCACTTCGTCGCGCACGGCCCGGAAGTCCTCGAAGCGCTCGTATCGCTCGGCGAGCTGCTTGGCGTCGAGCCAATGCAGTTTGCCCCAGTGCGGGCGGCCGTCAACGGCGTCGAAGATCCCGGCCGCGGCCCTGAAATACCCCTCATACGCGTGCCGGTGGTACTGGTGGACCGCGACATAGGCCGTCCGGCGGCCGTACGCGGTCGACAACCAGACGTCGTCGGCCGCCGCGAACCGGACCTCCACCGGGAACGAGGCGTTGAAGCCCTCCCGCTCGACCATCGCCTTGAGATCGGTCAGCACCGGCCGGAGCGCCTCCTGCGGCACGGCGTACTCCATCTCCCGGAAGACCACCCTCCTCGGCGAAGTGAAGACCTTGTGCGAGACGTCGGTGTAATCGCGGGCGCCCCAGACCCGCCCGGCCACGCGGTTGAGCCGCGGCACCGCCCCCGGAAACCGGGCCCCGATCCGGTTGCTCGCCCCCCACAGCGTGTTCTCGGTGAAACCCTCGTTCCACCAGTAGCTCAACCTGCTCGGGCGACGCTTCCGCTCCTCCATCGAAAAGCGGTTGTTCTCCTTGACCAGCGTCCGGTCGGTGTGCGGGAACCAGTAGAACTCGAAATGGTCGTTCTCGGCCACCAGCCGGTCCAGGCCGCCCAGCACCGCGTCCAGCCGCATCGGCGTCTCCACGGCCTGCAACTGGAACGCCGGCACGCACTGCAAGGTCACCTCCGTGATGACACCGAGCGCGCCCAGGCCGAGCCGGGCCGCGGCGAACAGCTCAGGACGACGCTCCTGCGAGCACCGCACGGTCCTCCCGTCGGCCAGCACCATGCGCAGGGCCTTGACCTGCCACGACAGGCCCCGGTACCGGTCGCCGGTGCCGTGGGTGCCGGTCGAGATCGCCCCCGAGACGGTCTGCCGGTCGATGTCGCCGAGATTCTCCAACGCCAGCCCGTGCGCGTCCAACACCTGATTGAGACGCCACAGCGGCATGCCGGCCCCGACGGTCACCTGACTCGTCTTGGCATCGACGCGCACCACGTCGTCCATCTCGGACATGTCGATCATGACCCCGTCCGGGGCCGCGACGCCGCTGAAGGAATGCCCCGAACCGACCGCCTTGACCCGCAGCCCGTCACCGGCGGCAGCCCGCACCGCCTCGGCGATCTGCGACGCACCGGCCGGTCTGACGACACGCGCGGGTTCGACTTCTTCGGTGCCGGACCAGTTCCGCCACACAGACGTAGACATAGGGTCTCCGGTTGCATTCGGTCTACTAAACGGTAGCTTTCATATGAGCGCACCACAACCGGAAGGCGGCGACCATGGGCGACGGGAACGAAAGTCTGTTCGACGAGCTCGGCCGGGCGACCTCCGATCTGCAGCCGCCGTTCGCCGTCGTCGAGCTCGGGGCCTTCGACACCAACGCCGCCATCCTCAGACGAAGCACGCTCGGAAAGCCGATACGCCTGGCCAGCAAGTCACTGCGGTGCCGAGCCCTGATGCGCCGCGCACTGGCCCAGCCGGGCTTCAGCGGCATCCTCGCCTACACGCTCCCCGAAGCCCTCTGGCTCGCCTCCGAGTTCGACGACATCGTGGTCGCCTACCCGACCGCCGACATCGACTCCCTGCGCAGTCTGGCCCGCGACGAGGCGCTGGCCCGGCGCGTGACGATCATGGTCGACTCGGTCGAGCACCTCGACTTCATCCGTCGCGCCGCCGCCCCGGACGCGGCGTCGCCGATCCGGCTCTGCCTCGAGGTCGACATGTCACTCGAGCTCTTCGGCGGCAAGGTCCACATCGGCGCCCACCGCTCCCCGGTCCGCACACCCGATCAGGCGCTCGCCATGGCCCACGAGATCGAGAAGCGCCCGGGGCTCGAACTGGTCGGCATCATGGGCTACGAAAGCCAGATCTCCGGCGTCCAGGACGCCTTCCGCGCCGCCGCGGCCCGGTATCCGCTGGTGCGGCTGATGCAGCGCGTCTCCAAGGCCGAACTCGCCGGGCGCCGCGCCGAGGCCGTCGCCGCGGTCAGGAGCGCCGCCGACATCGAGTTCGTCAACGGCGGAGGCACCGGCTCGGTCGCGTTCACCGCCGCCGATCCCTCGGTCACCGAGATCGCGGCCGGTTCGGGCCTGTACGCACCGGCGCTGTTCGACGGCTACCGCTCCATCCGGCCGCTGCCGGCGGCGTTCTTCGCCCTGCCGGTGGTCCGCCGGCCCCGCAAGGGCATCGTCACCGCGCTCGGCGGCGGCTGGATCGCCTCCGGTGTCCCCGGACGCGACCGCCTGCCCAAGCCGGCCTTCCCCGAAGGGCTCTCCTACACCCGCGCCGAAGGCGCCGGCGAAGTCCAGACGCCGCTGCGAGGCAGGGCCGCCTCCGGCCTGCCCGTCGGTTCGCGAGTGTGGATGCGGCACGCGAAGGCCGGGGAGCTGGCCGAGCGGGTCAACACACTCCACCTGGTCGAACGCGGCCGCCGCGTCGACGAGGTGCCGACCTACCGCGGCGAGGGTTTCGCCTTCGCCTGACCGGCGTCAGTCGTCATCGTCGTCGTCGCGGTCCCGGCCGTTGCCGTTCGGCTCGCACAGGCCCATCCACTCGGAGAGCGGGTCGCAGTCGCCGTTCCCGTTACCGCCGCCGTTGTTCTTCTTCTCGCATCGCGTGTCCTGCGGATTGGCGTCGCAGTAGGGGCTGTCGGCGGGGATCTTGCCCTCGGCGTTGAGGATGTCGTCGACGATGGGGCTGCCGACGTGCGACGGCTCGCCCCAGTTCCGGGGCTCGTAGCCCTTGCTCTCGATCGCTCCGTCGATGAACTGGCGCCACACCGGATAGCTGAGCTTGGAACCGAACACGCCGGTGGTCCCGCCGTCCTTGTTCAGAAGCGGCGCGGACTCGGCGGTCACGTTGCCGACCCAGGCGGCGACGCTCAGCTGCGGGAGCGCGCCGACATACCAGGTGTGCGCGTTGGCGTCCGGATAGTCGGGGTCGGTCGCCTCCCAGGTGCCGGTCTTGCCGGTGTAGGGCCGGCCGAGCGGCTCGCCCTCGCCGGCGATCTCGGAGCCGACGAACTGGAGGTCGCGGGCGATGCCGGCGTCGAGCACGGAGTCGCTCTCGAGCGGGCGCGCCGGCGGCACCTCCTCGCCGTTGCGGTCGTAGACGGCCTCGACGAAGTGGGTCTCGTGGTATTCGCCGTCGGCGGCGATGGTGGCGTACACGGCCGCCATGTCGAGGATGCTGGTCGGGTACTGACCGAAGGCGATGTGGTAGAAGAACGGCTCGTTCCGCAGGCCCGTGTCGAGGGGGGTCCGCACCGGGGTGCCGTCGTCGTTGTAGCCGTTCACCGAGGCGAGCGGGTCGAGGTTGCCGTTCGCGTCGGTCTCGAAGGTGCCGTCCTCCTTCTCGACCACGTTGTGCACCGAGTAGGTGATCGACTCGTCGTCCTCCACGTAGAACCGGTAGATGTTCCCGGTGGTGGTGTCCTGCATCGTCCGCAGCCCGAGCTGGATCGAGGTCTCGAGGATCGCGGTGGCCCCGTACTTCTCGGCGATCGCGTACATCGGCGTGTTGAGCGAGTCGCGCACCGCGTCGGTGAGCGTCTTGTCGGTGTCCATGTTGCTGCCGGCGTTGGTGATCGTGCCGTCGCCGATGCCTTCGAGGGTCTCGAACTCGCGGGGGGAGTCGGCGTTCCACCACGAGTCGATCGAGGCGCCGTTCTTGATGGCGGTGGCGGCGGTGATCATCTTGAACGTCGACGACGGCGGGTGCGGGTTCTCGAGTCCGGCCTTGTCGATGCCGAGGCCGTTGTTGCCGCCGTAGTAGCCGAGGACGCGGCCGGTCCCGGGTTCGACCGCCACGAGACCGCTGGTCATGGACGGGTGGTAGTCGAACAGGGCCGCTTTGTCGTTGGAGTTCTCCAGCTCGAAGAACCCGTCGTCGTTGACGTACTCGTCGGCGGCCTCGGGCGCCTCGACCACGTTGCCGTCCGCGTCGACGTATTCGCCGTCCTCGTTGGTCTTGCGCACCAGGTCGCCGCGGCTGGAGGTCTGCTCGGCGATCTTCTGCAGCTGCTTGTCGATGGTGAGGACCACGGTGTAGCCGCCGGTGCCGCCCTCTTGGCCGTAGAAGTCGTCCCGCGTCAGGCCCCAGCGGCTCTCGAGCTCCTCCCAGACGTAGCCGTCGGTCGGGTTGGTGATGAACCCGGTCGGGGTGTCGTGGCCCCACGACCCGGGGTTCTCGAGCCGGTCGTTGGTCTCGGGCATGCCGGTGTCGAGTTCTTCCTGGACCTTCGCCTTCTCCTCTTCGGAGAGGTCCTCGAGGGTCAGGAGGGTCTCCATGCCGTGCGTCCAGCGGTCGAGCGGGGCGGTGTCGTCCTCCTCGACCAGGCGCGGGTCGAAGGAGCCGTCGCCGGCCTTGACCTGCATGACCAGGACCATCGCTTCGCCCCAGGTGAGGTCTTCGAGCTTCTTGCTGAACCAGATCTCGGCGGCGGCGGCGATGCCGTAGCAGCCGCGGCCGTAGAAGTTGAGGTTCAGGTAGTGCAGCAGGATGTCCTTCTTGGAGTACTCCTGCTCGAGCTTCATGGCCATGATGGCCTCGCGGGCCTTGCGGCCGTAGGAGATGTCGTCGCGGATCTGAGCGACCATGCCGGCGTACTGCTGGCTGATGGTGGAGGCGCCCTGGGTGTCGCCGCCGGTGACGTTGTTGACCAGCGCGCGCAGCGTGCCCTTGTAGTCGACGCCCTCGTGCTCGAAGTAGTTCTTGTCCTCAAGGGCCAGCAGCGACCAGATGACGGTGTCTGGCAGCTCCTCATAGGTGTCGACGAGCTTGCGGGTGTGCAGGCCGTAGCCGGCCACGGTCGTCTCGCCGTCGCTGTAGGTGAAGGAGGTCGACTCGCCCAGCTCGAGCTCGTCGGGCAGCGGCACGCTCTGGAAGAACGTGGCGCCGACCACGGTTCCGCCGCCGAGGAGCATGAGCGCGACCAGGATGAGCGAGGCGTAGACGCGGCGGCGGCGCATCGACATGCGCTTCTTCTTGGGGGCGGGCTCCTCGGGGTCGCGGACTCGGGCCGCGCCGACCACGGAGGCGCGTCCGACGTTGCCCCCGCCGGGCACCGGCGCGGAGCCGCCCGGCGGTCCTGCAGGGGGGTACTGGTCGCGGCGTTCATAGTCGCTCATGCTCAACCATCCACGTGTAGATGTGCCGGTCCGTGGTTCGCAGCCTCACCGCGGGCGCACGTTGCTGGGGTGCCGCGGCACCACCGGGTCTCCCCGGGAGCGAGTCGCCGCCGGGGACGGCTTGGAATGATAGCCGAACCGCGCTGGAGTCGTGATACTTCCTCAGTTTGACAGGGGGTGTCAACGGAGGCGACGACGCCGCCCGCTCCGGCACCGGCGAAGCGGCCCGCAGTCCTTGAAGCCGAAGCTATCAGTGCCGTCCGGCGGCGCCCCGTGCGGCCTGGCGGCCCGAGAAGAGGCAGCCGCCCAGGAATGTGCCCTCCAATGATCGATAACCGTGCATCCCGCCGCCGCCGAAACCGGCGGCCTCGCCGGCGGCGTAGAGACCGGGGAGGGGCCGACCGTCCGATCGCAGCACGCGGCCGTCCAGATCGGTCTGGAGGCCGCCGAGGGTCTTTCGCGTGAGGAGGTTGAGCCGCACGCCGATCAGGGGGCCGGCGTGGCCGTCGAGGAGCCGGTGCGGCGAGGCGACCCTGATGAGCCGGTCGCCGCGGTAGTTGCGTGCCCCGCGCATGGCGGTGATCTGGAGGTCCTTGGTGAACTTGTTCGCCATCTCGGCGTCGCGGGCCTCGACGGCCTCGCGGACGGTTTCGAAGTCGAGCAGGCCCTCGCCTGTGACCGAATTCATTCCCTCCACGAGCCGCGGCAGGTCTTCGGCGACGGCGAAGTCGGCGCCGTGCTCCTTGAACGCCTCCACCGGTCCTGGCGCGCCCGGCAGGACGCGTTTCAGCAGCAGCCGGACGTCCTTCCCGGTCAGGTCCGGGTTCTGCTCGGATCCCGAGAGCGCGAACTCCTTCTCGAGGATCTTCTGCGTCAGGACGAACCACGTGTGGTCGTGCCCGGTGGCCATGATGTGCTCGAGCGTGCCGAGCGTGTCGAACCCGGGGAACAGCGGCGAGGGCAGGCGACGGCCGGTCGCGTCGAGCCACAGCGAGGAAGGCCCCGGCAGGATCCTGATCCCGTGGTGGGGCCAGATCGGATCCCAGTTCTCGATGCCCTCGGTGTAATGCCACATGCGGTCGCGGTTGATGAGGCTGGCCCCGGCCGACTCCGCGATGCCGAGCATCCGGCCGTCCACATGGGCCGGGACGCCGGAGAGGAGCCGCTTCGGCGGCGTCCCGAGGCGCTCTGGCCAGTTCCGCCGGACCAGCTCGAAGTCGCCGCCGATCCCGCCGGAGGTCACGATCACCGACTCGGCGCTGAAGGCGAAGTCTCCGACGACCTCGCGGCTCGTCGAGACCCCGCGCGGGGCATCGTCGTCGGCCAGCACCGACCCGCTGACACCGGTGACGGCCCCGCCGGAGACGGCGAGCCCGTCGACCCGGTGCCTGAAGGCCGGACGCACCCGGCCGGAGGCGACGGCCTCCCGGACCAGCCGCTCGAACGGTTCGACGACCCCGGGGCCGGTGCCCCAGGTGATGTGGAACCGAGGCACCGAATTGCCGTGCCCCTGAGCCGTGTAGCCACCGCGCTCGGCCCAGCCCACGACCGGGAAGAACCGCACCCCCAGGCCGCGCAGCCAGGCCCGCTTCGGTCCGGAGGCGAACTCGACGTAGGCTTCGGCCCATTTCCGCGGCCAGGCGTCCTCTTGGCGGTCGAAACCGGCGCTGCCGAGCCAGTCCCGCCAGGCCAGCTCGGGGGAGTCCTTGATCCCCATGCGCCGCTGTTCGGGCGAGTCGACCAGGAACAGGCCGCCGAAGGACCAGAACGCCTGGCCGCCGAGGGACTGCTCGCCCTCCTGGTCGACCAGGATCACCGATTTCCCCGCCCGGGCCAGTTCCGCGGTGGCCGCCAGCCCCGCCAGACCCGCACCGACCACGATGACGTCGCTGTCCATCGCGCTACCTTCCTGCTCGAGGGGTGGCGCCTACCGGCGCGTAGGGGAGGTATATCAGCACGCAGGGTTTCCGTCAACCAGGTCAGAGCCTCGCGCGCTCACCCCTGCGGGACGGGCGTCTGCTGGTAGAGCGCGAGATTCCAGATGCCGTCGGCTCGGAAGTAGACCGACGACATCAGGGCCCGGAAGTCGTCCTCGTCGCCTTCGCGCCACGCCCGGGCCGTATAGATCAGGCCCGCGGCGTCGTCGCCGACCTGGACTGTCCGCTCCTGCGAGATCTCGTAGCCGTCCCAGGTCGGCGCCTCGCGCAGCGACTCGACGACCGCCTCTCGGTCGAGAGCGAAGCCGTGCGCCAGGACCATGATGCCGTCGGCGGCCATGACGGTGCCGTAGAACTCCGAGCCGGTGCCATCGCACAGCGCGTCCCACCCGGCCCGTTCCAATTCCAGAAGTTCCTCGATGAGCTCCATCCCTCATCGATACCAGACGCAGCGGAAACAACGTCCCCCGGGATCACCAGCCGCTCACGCGCTTCAGCGAGGGCCGACGTTGAGAGCCCTTGCGGCATAATCGAAGAACGTGATTACGGCTCAGGCTGGGAAGGTGGCGGAGTTGCATGACTGAGGACAGGGACACCGCACCGGGCTCTCGGTTCACGCGGGCCGAGATCATGGAGATCTGGGGTGGCTCGCCGCAAGGCGGTATCGCCCCTGCCAACAAGTCCGACTCGGTCCTGGTCTACTCCGACCACACTCAGGGAGAGCGCCACGGCTACCGCGACGGTTGGCTGCCGGACGACGATGGCGCTCTGGTCTTCGAGTACACCGGCCACGGGCCGACCGGCGATCAGGAAATGCTCCGAGGCAACAAAGCGGTCCGTGATCACCGGTCCAGAGGGCGCGCCCTCCGGGTCTTTATGGCGCGCGGGAAGTCGACGCAGCGGCCGCAGATATTCGAGTACTTGGGCGAGTTTGAACTCGACGAAGCCGAGCCGTATTTCGCGCGCGCTGAGCCGAATGCCGACGGAGTGAGCAGGACGGTGATTGTGTTCCGGATGCGCCCGGTAGGCGACGTCGTCGTCGACGCCGATGACTTCCTGCCGCCGGCTCCGAATACGACAATCGCGAAATGGCATCCGCCCGCGTTTCCAGAACCGGCCGCGGCGACGTCCGGCAACCGAATCCCGACTGAAACCAACGCTCGGACCACCACCACCCGCCGCGCCACCGGGCCCGTGCAAATGAAACGGCGCGAAGCGCAGCTTTCGGACCGGTTTGAAGCGTTCCTGCGGGACCGAGGTCACGAAGTGGAGCGCTACGAGATTCGCGTCAAAGGCGACCGCGGCATCCTCCGCACGGATCTCTGCGATCTCACCGATTGCGTTCTATACGAGGCAAAAGGCGTCGCAGGACGCGACGAAATCCGTAACGCCATCGGTCAGTTGTTCGACTACCAGCGCCACATTGAACCCAAACCGGCCGTACTGGCGGTGCTGCTTCCTGAAGCTCCGGCAGCGGACCTCAAGGAGCTCATCAAGTCGGTCGGCATGTCAGTCGTATACGAGGACGGTGGCGAGTATGTCGGCTGGCCGGTCGAGCCTTCCAGAGACTTAGCTTTCTGGAGGCGGCAGCTCGCGGGCAGCCTGCCGGAGCAGATCGATGAGCTTGCCGCATGCGGCGTCGATGGCCTCTTGCCGCGTGGGATCTCTGAGCCGCCCGGAGGCGATCCTGGCGAGGATCAGGATGTTGAGCGCCGTCTCGCGAAGCAGCTGATCGAGCGGAATCCGGTCGCGGGCCCCCGCCAGCGCCACGACCGCGTCGCTGAGTTCGTCGAGTTCAAAAGTCTCCATAGGCCGGTACCTCCGATGCAGTTGCCCGAGCCACCAGCCTACGGAGCACACCCGACATATCGCTCAGACGCGGCAGAGGAGTTCGCCGTGGGGGATCGCCAGCCAGGCTTCGGGCGCGGTCGACCACGATCGCCAGGCTTCGGCGATCGCTTCGAGGTCGCCTCGGGTGGCGTGGCCGCCTTCGACGGCCTGGGCGGCGAAGGAGGAGTGCAGGGCGCGGTCGGCCCACAGCCCGCCCCACCAGGCCCGCGATTCGGCGGTGGAGAACGTCCAGGTCGATGAGGTCGCCCGGATCGCCGACTCCGGGAAGCCGGCCTCGAGAGCCCAGGCATTGAGGCGGCGGCCCGCGTCGGGTTCGCCGCCGTTGGCTCGGGCGACGCGCTCGTAGAGGTCGAGCCAGGCGGTCAGGGCCTTGGACTCGGGGTACCAGATGAAGCCGGCGTAATCCGAGTCGCGTACGGCCACCACGCCCCCGGGCCGCGTCACGCGGCGCATCTCGCGCAGTGCCCGCACCGGGTCGCCCACGTGCTGGAGCACTTGGTGGGCGTGCGCCACGTCGAAGGAGGCGTCCGCGAAGCGGAGGTCGTGGACGTCGGCGACCGCGAACTCGACGTTCGTCAGTCCCCGTTCGGCGACGACCGCGGCGGCCTGGTCGAGGATGCCGGCGGCGCGGTCGACGGCCGTCACGCGGCCTTCGGTGACGATGGCGGCGAGGTCGGCCGTGATCGTGCCCGGTCCGCATCCGACGTCGAGGACCGAGTGCTCGGCCCGCAGTTCGGGCAGGAGGTGGGCCGCCGAGTTCTCGGCCGTTCGCCATGTGTGCGAACGCAGGACCGACTCGTGGTGACCGTGGGTATAAGTCGCTGTCTCCTTCGGCATGCGGCCACTGTATCGAGCAGTTCTCATTTTGTGGGAGTTGTTTCTTATAATGTGGTCAGCTTCCATCCGCGCCGAGCCGCGAGCCAGTCGGCGGCGGCCAGGCCGTTCCACCGCTGGTGCCGCCGGAGGTGCGGCGAGACCCTCTCGGGCGGCGGCTCGACGCACTTCGATAGGTAGTAACTCGCGAAGGCCGCCAGCGCCGAGTCGAGCTGCTCGTCGGCGACGCCGGACGCGGTCGGATGCTTCCAGAAGCGGCTCTCGGCGTCGTGCCCGTCCCCGTGCGCGACGATGAGGAATCCCAAGGTGTCGAACCACGGAGCGGCCAGC
The DNA here is from genome assembly GCF_054779575.1 of Glycomyces halotolerans. NCBI lineage: Bacteria > Bacillati > Actinomycetota > Actinomycetes > Glycomycetales > Glycomycetaceae > Glycomyces > Glycomyces halotolerans. The sequence continues at coordinate 24,418 of NZ_BAAGXZ010000028.1, read as the reverse complement.
AGCCCCTCCCAGTCGCAGATCCAGGCACGGTCCGAGCCGACGATCATGTTGTCCGGCCGCAGGTCCCCGTGCGCCACGGCATCGGCCGTCAGAGCCGCCTCCAGCAGCGACTCGAGCTCCACGAGATCGTCCAAGCGGCCGTGCAGACTCTCCGGCACCGGAAACGGGTCGGCCTGCCCGCCCGCGACAGCGGTGAAGTTGCGCAGGAAGTCCACCGGCATCGGCTCGAGGTGCTCTCGCAGCGCGTCCGGAACGGGAGACAGGACCTCGGAGGCCTCAGCCCACGCGTTGAGGAGCCGGTCCAGTTCCGCGGGCGCGAGCGGCAACTTCACGGCCCTGCCGGGCACCGCCTCGCTGCCGAGGACGGTCCAGTCCTCCACTGTGGCGACGAAGCGCAGCTCCGGTGTTGGCACCTCGGCGGGCAGTGCGCCGTTGAAGCGCGCCTCGCGCCGGTACGCGTCCACCACGAACGGCAGATCGGGTCCGGCGGCCTTGACGAAACGCTCGATCCCCGCTTCCGAGCGGAGCCGGGCGGCGAAGCCGCCGGTGAACCCCCCTCCGGCCGGCCGGATCTCGACCGGATCCCCGCCGATTTCGGCCGCGATGCGTTCACGCACCGGCGCCGGCAGGGACGTGTAGTCGGGGCGAATCGCGGTGGCGTCGTACGGGACCGGGGGACCGAATCGGGACATGGGCCCAGTGTCGCCGCCGGGCCGAGGCGAGGCAATGCGATAAAAAAGCGGCCCTCGCCGCCGTGGTGGGGTCGGCGGCGGGGCCGGATCTATTCTAGGCGCTCGCGAGCAAAGATGGAATCACCACGGGCAGAACATAATTTCCAATGTCTCCGATCGTGCTGCGCGCCAGCGCCCACCGGGCCGTCCGCGTGTCGCGGCACAGGACCACGAAGGCCACCATGCAGCTCAGGGCCCGGTTCGCGTCGGTGATGAACCGCAGCCAGGCCTCGGCCTGGTCAGGGTCGGGGTCCACCACGGCGTCGAAGAGGATCGCGAAGACGCGCTCGTCGCCCTTGGAGTAGGTCGCGAGCGCGCAGACTCTTAGCGATTCGGAGCCCTCCGGTGGGCTCAGGCAGTGGCGGCCCACGGTGATCTCGTCGTAGGCGGGCAAGTCGGGGCCGTCGCTCCAGTTGTAGAGGTCGGTGGCGAGTTCGGGGCGGATTTCCATCAGCATCGCGAGAATCTCGTTGTACTCGATTGCCATTCGAGTTCCTAACTTCCGCGTGGGGTCACAAAAGGTGGGTTGCAGGTACAACGAGGACAAGTGGATCAAGGTTACGGGAAGGTGGACGCGGTCGGGGAGCCGTGGTCCGGGTACGACGGCGGGGCGCGGCGGGCATCGCCCGCCGCGCCCGCGTGAACGCTCGCTTCGGCCTACAGGCCCAGCTGGTGCTCGAAGTTGCCCTCTTCGATGCGCTTGGTCACCGCCGCCAGGTAGCGGGCGGCGTCGGCGCCGTCGATGAGGCGGTGGTCGTAGCTCAGCGTCAGGTGCATGACCGAACGCACCGCGACGACCTCGCCGAGGTCCGGGTCGTTGACCACGCGCGGGCGCTTGACGATCGCGGCGGTGCCGAGGATCGCCGACTGGCCCAGCGGCACGATCGGCGTGTCGAACAGCGCGCCCACCGAGCCGGTGTTGGTGATGGTGAACGTCCCGCCGTACAGGTCGTCGGGCGAGAGGCCGCCGTTGCGCGCCTTGTCGGCGACCTCGGCGATCCGCTTGGCCAGACCCGGGAGGTTCAGGTCGCCGGCGTTCTTGACGACCGGAGTGAGCAGGCCCTTCGGCGTGTCCACCGCGAACGCGACGTTCTCGGCGGCCGGGTAGGTGACCGTCTTCTCCTCCAGGTTCATGGAGGCGTTGATGATCGGGTACTGCTGGAGGGCCTCGATGGCGGCGACCGAGAAGAACGGCAGGAAGGAGAGCTTCACGCCGTGGCGGTCGAGGAACTCGTCCTTCTTGGCCGCGCGCAGCTTGGCCACCTTGGTCACGTCGACCTCGCGCACCGTGGTGAGCTGGGCCATCGTGGTCATCGACTCGTGCAGGGCCTTGGCCGCGGTCTGGCGCAGGCGGCTCAGCTTCTCGGTGCGGCCGCGCAGCGGGCTGACCTCGACCGGAGCTGCCGGTGCTGCCGGTGCGGCCTCGGCTTCGGGAGCGGCGGTGGGCTTGGAGGCCATCCGCTGCTCGATGACGTTCTGCACGTCCTGCTTGCGGATGCGGCCGCCGACGCCGGTGCCGGTGACCTCGTCGAGGTTGACGTCGTTCTCCGAGGCGAGTTTGCGCACCAGCGGCGTCACGTACGAGCTGCCGGGCTTGGTCGGCGCTTCGGAGGGGGTCGGCGTCGGCGTCGCCTGCGGCGCGACCTGCGGTGGGGCGCTCGCCGGCGCCTCGGGCTCGGGCGTCGGCTTCTCGGCGGCCTCGGCCGGGGTCTCCTCGGCGCGCGGTTCCGCGGACGGCTTCGGCTTCGGCGTGGCCGCCGGTGCGGCGGTGCCGCTGCCGATGATCGCCAGCACCGAACCGACCTCGGCGGTCTCGTCCTCACCGATCTTGATGTCCAGCAGCGTGCCGGCGGCCGGCGAGGGGATCTCGGTGTCGACCTTGTCGGTCGAGATCTCCAGCAGCGGCTCGTCGACCTCGACGTTGTCGCCGACGGACTTCAGCCAGGCGGTGACCGTCCCCTCGGTCACCGACTCGCCGAGCTCGGGGAGGACCACTTCGGTGCCTTCGCTGGAGCCGGCCGAAGCGTCGGAGGGCTGCTGCGCCGGGGCGGACTGCTCGGCGGCCGGCGGTTCGGCCGCCGGCCGCTCCGGTTCGGAGGCGGGCTCCTCGGCGGGCTCGGCCGCCGGGGCCGGAGTCGGCTCGGCGGGAGTCTCGCTGGTCTCGGACGGGTCGCCGATGATGGCCAGCTCGCCGCCGATCTCGACCTCGGAGTCCTCCGGGGCCACGATCTTGAGCACCACGCCGGCGACCGGCGAGGGCACCTCGGTGTCCACCTTGTCGGTCGAGACCTCCAGAAGGGGCTCGTCGACCTCGACGGTGTCGCCTTCCTTCTTCAGCCACTGTGTCACGGTTCCCTCGGTGACCGACTCACCGAGGGCGGGCATCGTTACCGATGTCGACATCGTTCTGTTCAGCTCCTGTCTTGGCTGTCGTGAGACCTAGTCGTGGACGTGCAGCGGCTTGCCGGCCAGCGCCATGGCCGCTTCGCCGATCGCCTCGTTCTGCGTCGGGTGCATGTGGATGAGCTGCGCGACGTCCGAGGCGTAGCCCTCCCAGTTGTAGATCAGCTCGGCCTCGCCGATCTGCTCGGAGATGCGGGTGCCGACCATGTGGATGCCGACGATCGGGCCGTCCTCGACGGCCACGAGCTTGATGAAGCCCTGGGTCTTGAGAATGTTGGACTTGCCGTTGCCGCCCAGGTTGTAGTTGATCGTCTTGATCTTGTCGGCCCCGTACCGCTCTTTCGCGACGTCCTCGTTGAGGCCCATGGAGGCGACCTCGGGCTCGGTGAAGGTGACGCGCGGGATGCCGGTCTCGTCGATCGGGGTCGGGTCGAGGCCGGCGATGTGCTCGGCGACGAAGATGCCCTGCAGGAAACCGCGGTGGGCGAGCTGGACGCCGGGGACGATGTCGCCGACGGCGTAGATCCCGGGGACGTTGGTCTGGAGGTGCTCGTTGGTGAGCACGAAGCCGCGCTCCATCTGCACGCCCTGCTCGTCGTAGCCGCAGCCTTCGGTGACCGGGCCGCGGCCGACGGCCACGAGCACGAGGTCGCCGTCGATGACGGTGCCGCCCTGGATGGTGACCTGGACGCCCGAGTCGGTCCGCTCGACCTTCTCGAAGAACTTGCCGGTGTGGAACTTGATGCCGCGCTTGCGGAAGGCCCGCTCGAGCATCTTGGAGGAGTCGGCGTCCTCGGCGGCGATGAGTCGGGGCAGGCCTTCGACGATCTCGACTTCGACGCCCAGGGACTTCCAGGCGGAGGCGAACTCGGCGCCGATGACGCCGCCGCCGATGACGATGGCCTTGTTCGGCAGTTCGGTCAGCTCGAGGGCGTGCTCGGAGGTGATGATCCGCTCGCCGTCGATCTCCAGGCCCGGGAGGGTCTTGGAGTAGGAGCCGGTCGCCAGGACGATGTTCTTGCCGGTGACGCGCTTGCCGCCGTCGACCTCGACGGTGCCAGGGGCGACGAGCTTGCCGGTGCCTTCGATGAGCTCGATCTTGTTGGCTTTGAACAGGCCCTGGAGGCCCTTGTACATCTTGGCGACGACGCCGTCCTTGTACTTGTTGACCGCCGCGATGTCGACGCCCTTGAGCTCGGCCAGGACGCCGAACTGCCCGGCGTCGCGGGCGGTGTCGGCGACCTCGCCGGCGTGGAGCAGAGCCTTCGTGGGGATGCAACCGCGATGCAGGCAGGTACCCCCGACCTTGTCCTTCTCGATCAGGGCCACGGACAGGCCCAGCTCCGCCGCGCGGAATGCGCTGGCGTAGCCGCCGCTGCCGCCACCCAGGATCACTACGTCGTATCCTGCGTTCGGGTCGCTCATTGGTCTCCGCTCTCCCACTAAACGATGGTTTGAGTACGCGCTCCATCCTTCCACCGGACGCGGCCCGTGGTCGACTAGACCCGATGGATTGGAGTGTGCAACACCATTAGACCCCCTGGTGCCTCCTCCAGGAAGTCCCGGCCATGTGCGGCGGAACACAGCTCGTTCCGGGCGTGTGTACGCTTGATAGTCGACACCTCAATGGTGCGGAAGGAGCTGCCGTGGGCTGGTTTGGACGCAGGAAGAAGAAGAGCGAAGGCACGTTGGACCGCGCCTCCGACAACGCAGACCAGCGGCATCTCGTCGATTTCATCAAGTCCCGGACCGGTGTCGAGGCTTACATCGAGCCCCGCACGAACGTCACGCAGACGACGGTCATGCTCATCGCGCACGACGGGGAGTGGACGCGTCGGCGGGTCGACGGACCGGCGGGGGCCTTCGCTTTGGGACGCAAGCACAGCATCCCGGTGTACGAGGTCGCCAAGACGGGGTATCCGCAGCGCAAGCGCGATTACGACCAGCGTCGGAAGCTGGAGCGGCAGCGCCGCTCCTAGCGTTTGATAACGGTTGCACAAATTTCGCCGCACCGTCCCGCCACGTGGTCGTGAAGGACGGTGCGGCGCCCCGCATCAGGCGTGGTCCTCGATGAGGGCCACCAGGGTCCGCACAGGAACGCCGGTCGCGCCCTTGGCGATGTACCCGTAAGCCGAGTCGCTCTCGGCCGGACCGGCGATGTCGATGTGGGCCCACGGCGTCTCCTCGGGCACGAACTTCGACAGGAAGATCCCGCCCTGGATCATGTGCGCGTCCCGCTTCAAGCCGCTCGCGCACTGCGAGACGTCGGCGATCGAGGAGTCCATGAGCGCGACCACGTCCTCGGGGAACGGCATCGGCCAGCCGGCCTCGCCGACCGAGTCGGCGACCCGCGCGACCCGCTCGGTCTCCTGGTCGGTGCCCATCAGCCCGAAGGTGCGCTGGCCGAGCGCGAGGATCTGGCCGCCGGTGAGCGTGGCCACGTCGTAGATGGCGTCCGGCTCGTCCTCGGCGGCCCGCGACAGCGCGTCGGCCAGGACCATGCGGCCCTCGGCGTCGGTGTTGAGCACCTCGATGGTCTTGCCGTTGCGAGCGGTGACCACATCGGAGGGGCGGTACGACGAGCCCGACGGCATGTTCTCCGCCAGCGCCACCGTGCAGGTGACCGCCACCGGCAGCCGCAGCTTGGCGGCGGCGATCGTGGCCCCGACCACGGCCGCGGCGCCGGCCATGTCGGTCTTCATGTTCCACATGCCCGCCGAGGGCTTGATCGAGATGCCGCCGGTGTCGAAGGTGATGCCTTTGCCGACCAGCGCGACGTGCTTGTCCGCGCCCTCGGGCCGGTACGACAGGCGCACCAGCCGCGGCTCGGCCGTCGAGCCGCCGCCGACGGCCAGGACGCCGCCGTAGCCGCCTTCGGTGAGCGAGTCCACATCGAGGGTCTCGACCTCGAGTCCGGCGGCGGCGGCCTCGCGCTCGATCTCGGCGGCGAACGTCGGCGGCCGCAGCAGGTTCGCCGGAGTGTTGACCCAGGTCTTGGTGAGGGCCACGCCTTCGGCGAGGATCGCGGCCTTCTCGACGGCGGCCCGGTCCGCGCCGTAGACGGCGATGGTCTCGGGCGGGGCGTCGCCGGAGTCCTCGCTCTTGAAGTCCGCGAACCGGTACGCGCCCAGGGCCGCGCCGGTGGCGGTGGCCTCGGGGTCGCCTTCGAAGGCTATGGCGAGGCTCCGGTGCCCGAAGGCGGAGCGGACGGCCGTGCCGGCGGCGCGGCGGAGCTTCTCGTCGTCGAGTTCATCGGCCGGTCCCAGCCCGACGACGAACACCAGTTTCGCCTCGAGCCCCTCGGGTGCGGGCAGTCGCGTCAGCGCGGCGGGCTTGCCGGTGTTGTCGAAGGCCGCCAGGGCCTCGCCGAGGCGGCCGCCGAACGCGGCGTCGACCCCGGCCGCACTGGCGGGAATGGCGGCGGCCTCCTCGCCGGCGTGCACGCCGACGACGATGACGTCGGCCTTCGCGGCGGCGATGTCGCCGGAGGCGGTGAGCAGGTCAGTCATGTTTCGTCCTTACACGGTGCGAGTCCAAACGGACCGATCCTACGGTGTGGGATTCGCGCGATAGTGTCTTAGCCATGTCTGAGCCTGCATCGTCACCTCTGGTCTCGCCGCTGCACCCCCGCCATCTCGAGCAGGGGGCGAAGTTCGCGCCGTTCGCGGGCTGGGAGATGCCGCTGCACTACGCCGGCGGCGTCCTGGCCGAGCACGGTGCGGTGCGCACCTCCGTGGGGGTCTTCGACGTCTCGCACCTGGGCAAGGTGTGGGTCGCCGGGAGCGGAGCGGCGGCGCTGGTCAACCGGTGCCTGACGAACGACCTCGACCGGATCGGGTCCGGCGGCGCCCAGTACACGCTCTGCTGCGACCCCGACGGCGGTGTCGTCGACGACCTCATCGCCTACCGGCTCTCGGACGATGAGATTCTGCTGATCCCCAACGCCGCCAACGCCGCCGAGGTCGCCCGCCGCCTGGAGGAGGCGGCCCCGCCCGGCGTCGAGATCCGAAACGCCCACCGGTCGCTGGCGGTCCTGGCCGTCCAGGGACCGGAGTCGCCGCGGATCCTCGAGTACCTCGGGCTGCCGCACGAGCACGACTTCATGAGCTTCGAAGAGCGCATCGTCGACGGCGCGGCCATCATCGTCTGCCGCTCGGGCTACACCGGCGAGACCGGCTTCGAGCTGGTCGTGCCCGCCGAGGCCGCGGGGGACCTGTGGGACGGGATGCTGGTGGCCGGGGCGCGCCCGTGCGGTCTCGGCGCGCGCGACACGCTGCGCCTGGAGATGGGCTATCCGCTCCACGGGCAGGACCTCGGCCGCGACATCACCCCGGTCCAGGCGCGCTTGAACTGGGCGGTCGGCTGGGACAAGCCCGACTTCTGGGGCAAGACCGCGCTCGTAGCCGAGCGCGAGGCCGGGCCGAAGCGACGCCTGTGGGGCCTCGAGGCCACCGGGAAGGGCGTGCCGCGGGCCCGCATGGCCGTGCTCGACGGCGACCGGCGGGTCGGCGAGACGACCTCGGGGACCTTCGGGCCGTCGCTCAAGCACGGCGTGGCGCTGGGACTGTTGGACGCGGAGTACCGGCCGGGGACCGAGCTGCAGCTGGACGTGCGAGGTCGTCGGCTCGGGGTGCGCGTCGTCAAGCCGCCCTTTGTGAAAGCCGCACCGAAATAGGGCCGAGGGGACTCCGGTCTTGTCTCCGGGAGACTTCTTCGATAGCGTTTACCAGAACCTTGCAGACGAAGGAGTCACATGTCAGGCACGCCGCATCGCTATGCACTCGTCGGCACCGGGGCCCGCGCCACGATGTTCGTCAACGCCATCACCGAGCGGTCCGACAAGGCGCGACTGGTCGCATTGGCGGACACCAACCGGCACCGCATGGGTGTCCACGCCGAGGCCGTCGCCGCCGCGGGCGTGCCCGAGCCCGCCCGCTACGACGCGGCCGACTTCGAGAAGCTGCTCGACGAGACCCGGCCCGAGACGGTCATCGTGACCTGTGTCGACGCTTACCACCACGAGTACATCCTCGCTGCCCTCGCCCGCGACCTCGACGTCATCTGCGAGAAGCCGCTGACCACCACCGCCGAGCACGCCGCGGCGATCCTCGAGGCCGAGGAGCGGTCCGGCGGCACGGTCACCGTCACCTTCAACTACCGCTACAACCCGCTCCACGAGAAGGTCGCCGACCTGCTCCGCGACGGCGCCATCGGCGAGATCGTCTCCGTGGGCTTCGACTGGCTGCTCGACACCCGCCACGGCGCCGACTACTTCCGCCGCTGGCACCGCCTCGCCGACAAGTCCGGCGGCCTGCTGGTGCACAAATCCGGCCACCACTTCGACCTGGTCAACTGGTGGCTCGATTCCGCGCCGATACAAGCGTTTGCCAAAGGTCGGCTGGCGTTTTACGGCGAAAACGGACAACGGACCGGACACGACCGCGGATACGACCGCGCCACCGGCGCCGCCCGCGCGTCCGACGACCCCTTCGCGCTCCACCTCGACGAGAACCCCCAGCTCAAGGACCTCTACCTCGACGCCGAGACCGAAGACGGCTACCTGCGCGACCAGAACGTCTTCGCGCCCGGCACGACCATCTACGACGACATGATGGCCCTGGTCGACTACGAATCGGGCGTGACGCTGTCCTACCGGCTCACCGCCTACTCGCCCTGGGAGGGCTACCGGGTCCACTTCAACGGCACCCAAGGCCGCCTCGAACTGCTCGTAGTGGAGAACGACCACGTCAACCCGTCCCTCAAAGGCCCGAACGGCGCCTCCGTCCACGGCACCCACGAGGCCGCCGAGGAAGGCTGGTACGAACTGACCCTCCACCCGTTCTGGACCAAGCCCAGCAAGATCGACGTCGGCGACTACCAGCGCAAAGGCCACGGCGGCGGCGACGAGCGCATGCTGGCGGTCCTCTTCGACGGCGCATCCGACCCGCACGACCGCTCGGCCACCGCCCGGGACGGGGTCAACGCGCTGGCCGCCGGCCTGGCATCGAACGTTTCCATCGCAACCGGGCAACCGGTTGCAGTCGCCGACCTCATCAAGCAATAGGAGCACCCGTGACGCTGCACCCCGACCGGCTCTTCCCCGCCGACGAGCGCACCCGCGCCGTCGCACGCGAAATCCACAAGCGGACCTGCGACCTGCCGCTGGTCAGCCCGCACGGGCACGTCGACCCGCGCCTGATGTCGGAGAACGAGCCGTTCCCGGACCCGGCGCGCCTGTTCGTGGTGCCCGACCACTACCTGACCCGGATGCTCTACAGCCAGGGCTACACGCCCGACCAGCTCGGCGTCACCTCGGCGGACGGCACGCCCTCGGAGACCGACGGCCGCACCATCTGGCGGCGGTTCGCCGAGAACTACCACCTCTTCCGCGGCACGCCCTCGAAGCTGTGGCTCGACTACACCTTCGCCGAGGTCTTCGGCATCTACCAGCCGCTGAACGCCCAGACCGCCGACGAGTTCTACGACCACATCTCGGCCCGGCTCGTCGAACCCGCCTACCGGCCGCGGGCCCTGTTCGACCGATTCAACATCGAGGTGCTGGCCACCACCGAGACCCCGGTCGACGACCTCGACGCCCACGCCGCCCTCGAAGGCATGGACGCCGGCGACGGCCGCCGATGGGGCGGCCCCGGCGGCAAGGTCGTCACCACCTTCAGGCCCGACAACCTCGTCGAACCCGACTGGCCGGGCTGGAAGGAACGGGTCGCGAAACTCGGCGCGATCACCGGAATCGACACCGCCACCTTCGACGGCTTCCTCGAAGCCCTGCGCGCCCGCCGCCAGGACTTCATCGCCGCCGGCGCCACCTGCTCCGACCACGGGAACCTGACCCCACGCACCGAGGACGACCCGAAGCGGGCCGCCGAGATCTTCGCCAAGGCGCTCAACGGCGAAGCGGACGAGATCGAGACACTGCGCTTCCCGATGCTCATGCTCACCGAGTTCGCGCGCATGAGCGTCGACGACGGCCTGGTCATGCAGCTGCACCCGGGCTCGCGGCGCAACCACAACAAGTGGCTCTACGAAGGCTGGGGCCGCGACGTCGGCGGCGACATCCCCAACCACACCACGTACACCGACGGCCTCAAGCCCCTGCTCGACGCCTTCGGCAACGACCCGCGCTTCCGCATGGTCGTCTACACCCTCGACGAGACCTCCTTCAGCCGCGAACTGGCCCCGCTCGCCGGCGGCTACTCGTCGGTGTTCATCGGCGCGCCGTGGTGGTTCCTCGACTCCCCCGAAGGGATGCGCCGCTTCCGCGAAGCCGTCCACGAGACCGCCGGGTTCTACAACACCGCCGGCTTCGTCGACGACACCCGGGCGTTCTGCTCCATCCCCGCCCGACACGACCTGGCCCGCCGCATCGACGCCTCGTTCCTGGCCCGCCTGGTCGCCGAGCATCGCATGACCGAAGAAGAAGCGGCCGAAGTCGCGGTCGACCTCGCCTACAATCTGCCGCGCAGAATCTACGGATTGGAAATGTAAATGTCGACCAAGATCGAACGACTCGAAGTCCACGACGTCCGCTTCCCGACCGCGGCGGACGCCGACGGCTCCGACTCGATCAACCGCGCCGACTACTCGGCCTGCTACGTCGAGCTGTTCACCGACGGCGGCCCGACCGGCACCGGCTTCACCTTCACCGGCGGACGCGGCAACGAGATCTGCGCCGCCGCCGTCAAGGCCTACGCCCACCTCGTGGTCGGCAAGACCGTCGAAGGGATCTTCGCCGATCCGGTCGAATTCTGGCGCTCGATCGTCCAAGAGCCCCAGATCCGCTGGCTCGGACCCGAGAAGGGCGCGGTCCACATGGCCGTCGGCGCCATCGTCAACGCCGTCTGGGACCTGCGCGCCAAACTCGAGGGCAAACCGATGTGGCAGCTGCTCGCCGAGATGGACTCCGCCGAACTGGCCGCCCAGATCGACTACCGGCACATCGTCGACGAACTCACCCCGGCCGAGGCCGAAGCGATCCTCGACGCCGGCCGCGACGGCTACGAGGACCGCCTCCAGACGCTCAAGAGCGACGGCTTCCCCGCCTACACCACCTCGGTCGGCTGGCTCGGCTATTCCGACGACAAGGTCCGCGCCCTGACCGAGCAGGCCGTCGCCGACGGCTGGACCGCCGCCAAGATGAAGGTCGGCTCCCCCGACGTCGCCGACGACGTGCGCCGCGCCGGCATCATCCGCGACGTCCTCGGCCCCGACCGCCTGCTGATGATGGACGCCAACCAAATCTGGTCGGTCCCCGAGGCGATCGAGAACATGAAGCGGCTGGCGGCCTTCGACCCGTACTGGATCGAGGAGCCCACCCACCCCGACGACATCCTCGGCCACGCCAAGATCGCCCGCGCCGTCGACCCCATCCGCGTCGCCACCGGCGAAGTCGCCGCCAACCGCGTCATCTTCAAACAGCTCCTCCAGGCCGACGCCATCCGCGTCTGCCAGATCGACGCCTGCCGCGTCGGCGGGATCCCCGAAGTGATCGCCACCCTCCTCATGGCCGCCAAGCACGGCGTCGAAGTCTGCCCCCATTCCGGCGGCGTCGGCCTGTGCGAGTACGTGCAGCACCTCGGCATGTTCGAGTACCTTCGCGTAGGCAAGACCCTCGAAGGCCGCATGATCGAATACGTCGACCACCTGCACGAGCACTACACCGATCCGGTGACCGTCGTCGACGGCCGCTACCGGCTGCCGACCCAGCCGGGATACTCGGTCACACTGAAGGACGAATCGATCGCCCGATACCGCTTCCCAGACGGACCCGCATGGCTGAGCAACTGACACCCGCACTGAACGACGAGACCCTGAAGCTGGTGCCCGGCGACGTCCGCGTCCCGGGCACCCGCCCCGACCGGGCCCGGATACTCCACATCGGCGCCGGCGCCTTCCACCGGGCCCACCAGGCCGTCTACACCGACGACACCGACTGGGGCATCATCGTGGCGGCCCCCAATTCGCGCGGCGTCATCGACGCGCTCGCCGCACAGGACGGCCTCTACTCGGTGGCGACCCTCGGACCCGACGGCGCCGAACTGCGCGTCGTCGGATCGATCGTCGACACCCTCCACCTGGCCACCGAGACCGAGCGCGCGCTCGACCTCATCGCCTCCGACGAGATCGACCTCGTCACCCTCACCGTCACCGAGAAGGCCTACAAGGACCCCGAAGGCGTCCCAGGCCTCCTCGCCGCCGGCCTCGCACGCCGAGCCCGGCGAGCCGGCCGCCCGGTCACCATCCTGTGCTGCGACAACCTGCCCGACAACGGCGCCACCACCAGAGCGGCCGTCCAGCCGCTTCTGGACCCTGACACCCGCGCCTGGGCCGAAGGCAACGTCACCTTCCCGTCCACCATGGTCGACCGGATCGTCCCCGCCTCGACCCCGGACACCTACGACCGCGCCGAACGGGTCCTCGGCGTCGCCGACCGGGCCGCGGTCGAGGCCGAGCCGTTCACCCAATGGGTCATCGAAGACGACTTCGCCGGACCGCGCCCCGACTGGGACGCCACCTTCACCGACGACGTCGCCGGCTGGGAGCGCCTCAAACTGCGCACCCTCAACGGCGTCCACTCCACCCTCGCCTACCTCGGCGCCCTCGCCGGAGCCGAGACCATCAGCGAGGCGATGGCACTGCCGGGGGCGCGGCGCTTCGCCGAACGCCTCATCGCCGAGCAGATCGCACCGAGCATGACGCCCCCCGACGGGCAGGACGTCGTCGACTACGGCCACAGCGTCCTCGAACGGTTCGCCAACCCCGGCATCCGGCACCGCTGCCTCCAGATCGCCATGGACGGCAGCCAGAAGCTGCCGCAGCGGCTCTTCGCCACCGTCGCCGACATCGCCGAGACCGGCCGGGCGAGGGAACTCATCGCCCTGCCGCTGGCCGCGTGGATACGCTTCTGCGCCGGACACGCCGACGACGGCACCGAGCTGCCCCTCGACGATCCGCTCGCGCCCGTCCTGAAGCAGAGCCTCGACGCGGCCGGGCACGGGCCCGCCGCACAGGTGGACGCTATCCTCGGGATCCGGCAGATCGTTCCCGAACCGGTCGCGGCCGACCACGAGCTGCGACTCGCCGCCACCGCATGGCTGGCCGACCTGGACCGGTACGGAGTGGCCCCGACCCTGGAGAACCTCTAATGGACCTTCGCATCCCGCGCATCGCCCTCATCGGCGCGAACGGCTACGGCATCCACCACCGACGCAACCTCGAACCGCGGCGCAGGGAAGGCAAGGTGGAACTGGTCGGACTCTGCGACACCGCCACGATCGCCGACCTGCCCGAGGCGCCCATCGGCGACGTCCCGGTCTTCGACGACTACCGGCAGATGCTCGAAGCGACCGACCCGCACATCGTCATCATCGCCACCCCGCCGCCGACCCACCTCCCGTTCGCCTCCGACGCCATGCGCCACGGCTGCGACGTCTACCTCGAGAAACCCCCGGTCGCCTCCCTCGAGGAGTACCGGGCCCTCTACGAGGTCATGACCGAGACCGGCCGAGCCGTCCAAGTCGGCTTTCAAGCCCTCGGCTCCCACGCGTTCAACGCCCTGCGCGACGCCATGGAGTCCGGACGGCTCGGGCGGCTCCAGTCCGTCGGCGTCGCCGGCTCCTGGCAGCGGCCCGACTCCTACTACCGGCGCTCGCCCTGGGCCGGCAAGCGCGAGATGAACGGCAACCTCGTCGCCGACGGCGCCCTGGCCAACCCGTTCGCGCACGCCACGCAGCAGGCGCTGGCGATCGCGGGGGACTGGCCGCTGGATGGCGAGATCGAGCTGGAGCGGCTGCGCTGCCGCGAGGGGATCGAGGTCGACGACACCGCCGTGTGGCGTGGCACCAACAAGGGCGGGGTGAGCGTCACCGTGGCGGTGACGCTGTGCGGCGAGCGGAAGCTCGAAGGCGACATCTACGTCCGGGGCACCGAGGGCGAGGCGTGGCTGGAGTACACGACCGACCGGCTCAGGCTGCCCGGTGACGACGAGCCGAAGCAGTACGGTCGCACCGGCCTGCTGGACAACCTGATGCTGCACCGCCAGCGGGGCGTCGGGCTCATCAGCGGGCTGCGTCGCGCCAAGACCTTCACCGGCGTGCTGGAGCGGGTCTTGAACGATCCGGTGCCGCCTCTGGTCGACGACGTCCACTTGCGGCGCGTCGGGGACGACCCGGTGACGATTCTGGAAGGCGCCGACGACGCGGTCGAGGCGGCCGGCAGGCAGGGTCGGCTCTTCAGCGAGCTGGACCTGGACTGGGCTTAGGGAACCGGGGCCGCCGGTGGTCCCGGCGGCCCCGGTCTCCGATCGAGGCGACTAGCTCGCGCCCGCGCCGTTGCTCACAATGGAGTTGATCTGCGACGGGGTGTCGAGGGAGTAGCTGTAGGGCACTCCCTGGACCGAGCCGCTCGACGGCGGCGTCGGCGAGTTCACCAGGTGGTTGTTCCGAGAGACGATGCGGCCGGGGTCCGAGGACCCGTAGCCGATCTCCACCGGGGTGTCGGTGTTCTCGATGTAGTTGCCCTCGAAGATCACTCCGGCGTCCATCGTGGTGGCGACGCCGTAGGATCCGACGTTCCGGTAGTAGTTGTTGAACACGTGGACCGGCTCGCCGAAGCGGACCCGCGGGTTGCGCGAGTTGGTGCCGTTGAAGTAGTTGTGGTGGTAGCTCACGCGCAGGTGGCCCCGGTCGGCGGTGTGGCCGTCGGAGTGCCCCAGCAGCATGTTCTTCTGGCTGCCGTTGAACCGGTTCCACGAGACGGTCACGAAGTCCGACTCGCGTTTGATGTCGCACGAGCCGTCGTAGCCGACGCCGAAGGTGTTGTGGTCGATCCAGACGTTGGTCGAGCCCTGCTGGACGTTGATGGCGTCGTCGTCCCAGTCGTCGAACGTGAGGTTCTGGATGATGACGTTGTGCACGCCGTCGACGTCGAAGCCGCCGCCGGTGATCCTGGCGCCGGAGTTGCCGATGATCGTGGTGTTGGAGCCGACGTCGTTCATGCCCGAGAGGTTGATCGAGCCGCTGACCCGCACGACCTTGGGGGAGTCGCCGCTGATCGCCGAGACCAGGGCCGAGGCCGAGGAGACGGTGACCGGCGAGGCGTTGCCGCCGCCGGTGGTGCCGCCGTTCTGCGTCGCCCAGCCGACCAGGCCGCCGGGGGTGCCGGGGTTGTCGTCGCCGGATCCGGCCGGGATCAGGCGCCACTGCTGGTTGACGGCTCCGGTCGGGTCGTACTGCGAGATGCGGCTGGCCGGTTCGGTCGACCATTCCCAGACGTCGAGGGCTTTGCCGGAGAAGCGGTTGACGAACGAGACGTAGTCGCCGTCCTGGCTGATCGACCACTGCTGGTTGGTGCCGTTGAGATCGTTCCACTGCGCGATGGTCGCGCCGTTGTCGGCGTTCCAGTCGTAGACGTCGAGGACGTGCCCGGAGTGGCGGGCCTGGACCCGGTAGTAGCCGCCGCCGGCGTCGACGAAGCGGAACTGCTGGTTCTGGGTGCCGACGTTGTTGTACTGGACGAGTTCGGCGCCGGGTTCGGTGGACTGGTCGAGGATGTCGAGCACCAGGCCGGAGTGGCGGGACTCGAGGAGGTACCAGGTGCCGACCTCGAAGGCCCGGGCCGGACTGGAGACGAGCAGGCCGGCCGAGGCCGCCGCCGGTACGGCCGCGGTGAGTCCGGCGACCTTCCAGAAGCGGCGCCGTGAGTACTTGCCACTGAAGAGGTTCTCCATGTGGTCGCGATCCTTTCGGTGAGAGGGAGTGCAATCGCTTGCATCGATTGCCGTTTTCGAGCGAAAGGCGCATTCCTCCCGGGGTGCCGGGGCCGGAGTCGGCTCCTTCCGCGTCCCGTCCGTGTCGGACGGGGACCGAAGTCATCAATATATTTAGAGACCTCGATATAGGAAATATGGTAGCGCTAACAAGATAGCGTTTGCAACCTTTCGCCCGAAATCTGTGGCACCGATGAAGCAACGAGACTGGCGGGGCAGCGACATGCTCCTGGGACCGGCCTTGCGGCGAGGCGCCTGAATGCGTACGACAGTACGATGGCAATCACTTGCCAGTGTTTACGGATGTGGCTTTCTGATGACAGCCGTGCTAAAAACACGCTATGGCACTTTTCGACCTTCCCCTTGAACAGCTCCGCGAGTACCGGCCCGAGGTCCCCGAACCGGCCGACTTCGACCAGTTCTGGAAGCAGACCCTCAGCGAAGCGGCCGCCCACGACCTCGACGTCCGGCTCGAGCCGGTGGACGCGGGTCTGACGACGGTGGAGGTCTTCGACCTCGCCTTCGCCGGTTTCGCCGGACACCCCATCAAGGGCTGGCTGGTCCTGCCGAAGGGCGTCGCCCGGCCGCTGCCGTGCGTGGTCGAGTACATCGGCTACTCCGGCGGCCGCTCAGTGCCGTGGGCCCACACCATGTACCCGGCCGCCGGCTGGGCGCACCTGGTGATGGACACGCGCGGCCAGGGCTACGGCAACTGGCAGCCCGGCGACACCGGCGACCCGTACGGCGGCACCGGCCCGACCCGCGGAGGCTGGATGACCCAGGGCGTCGAGTCGCCCGAGCACTACTACTACCGGCGGGTCTTCACCGACGCCTACCGCGCCGTCGACGTCGCCAAGGGCCACGAGGCGATCGACGCCGACCGCGTCGTCGTCGCCGGCGGCAGTCAGGGCGGCGGCATCTCCCAGGCCGTCGGCGGCCTGCGCGACGACCTGGCCGGCGCGATCGTCGACGTGCCGTTCCTGACGCACTTCCGCCGCGCCGTCGAGATAACCGACGGCTTCCCGTACCAGGAGCTGGTCGAGTTCCTCGCCGGCCAGCGCATGCGGGAAGAGGAGGTCTTCAAGACCCTGTCGTACTTCGACGGCGTCCACTTCGCCGCGCGCGGCGCCTCGCCGGCGCTCTACTCGGTCGGGCTCATGGACGACATCTGCCCGCCCTCGACCGTCTTCGCCGCCTACAACCGCCGGCAGGGCGAGAAGCGCATCACCGTGTGGCGTTGGAACAAGCACGAAGGCGGCGGCGTACACCAGCGCGGCGAGCACCTGAAGTTCCTCGCCGACAAGTAAGCCGCTCAGGAGCGGATCCGGAGACGTTCGAGCGCCTCCTCGTGGAGCAGGCCGTTCGTCGCCAGCGCGGAGCCGCCGTCCGGCCCGGGGCGGCCTTTCAAGTCGGTGAAGGTCCCGCCGGCCTCTTCGACGATGAGCGCCAGCGGGGCCAGGTCCCACAGGGCGACCTCGGGCTCGGCGGCGATGTCGACCGCGCCCTCGGCGAGCAGGCAGTAGGAGTAGAAGTCGCCGAAGCCGCGTTCGCGCCAGACCTCGTGGAGCAGGCCGAGCATCGCGCCCTGGCGGTCGACCTTGGTCCAGCCGGTGATCGAGGAGATGCTCACCGAGGCGTCGGCGAGCTTGGGGACCTGCGAGACGTGGATCTTCTTTCCCGAGCGCTGGTCGCGCCCGGCGAAGGCCCCGGCGTCCTTCATGGCCCACCAGCGCCTGCCGAGCGACGGGGCGCTGACGACGCCGACGACCGGTTCGCCGCGGTCGAACAGGGCGATGAGCGTGGCCCAGATCGGTACTCCGCGGACGAAGTTGCGGGTGGCGTCGATCGGGTCGATGACCCACTTGCGGCCCGAGGCGCCGGGATTGTCGCCGAACTCCTCGCCGTAGACGCCGTCGCGAGGACGGGCGCGGGAGAGGGTCGAGCGGATGACCTCCTCGATGGTGGTGTCGGCGTCGGAGACCTCGGTCATGTCGGGTTTGGTGGAGACGCGCAGGTCCGCGGCGCGGTAGCGCTCGACGGCGATCCCGGAGGCGCTGTCGGCGAGGAGGTGCGCCAGGCCCAGGTCGTCGTTGTAACCGGAAGAGGAGGACATGTGCCTCATCCTACTCAGTACTTGCCGTCGGACTCCGAGAGCGAGGCGAGCACGCGGCGGAAGGAGGCGAGGCGACCGGCCCTGGGGTCGTCCTCGCCGATCTCGGCGTCGAGGGCGCAGTCGCCGATCTCGGGAGTGTGGGTGCAGCCGCGCGGGCAGTCGGCGGCGATGGCCTCGAGTTCGGGGAAGGCCTTGAGGATCGAGTCGGCGGTGACGTGGGCCAGGCCGAACGAGCGCACCCCGGGGGTGTCGATGACCCAGCCGCCGCCGGGCAGTTCGAATGCGACGGTGCTGGTGGAGGTGTGGCTGCCCTTGCCGATGGAACGCACCTCGCCGACCGCGCGCCCGGCGCCGGGCACGAGCCGGTTGATCAGCGTCGACTTGCCGACCCCGGAGTGGCCGAAGAAGACGTTCTCCTTGCCGGCCAGGAGTTCCAGCAGGTGGTCGAGCGGTTCGTCGGGCTCGGTGGTGACGGTGGTCAGTTCGAGCTGGGAGTAGTACGACTCGACTTCGGCGACCATCCCCGGGGCCAGGTCGGTCTTGGTCAGGCACAGCACCGGCTTGACGCCGGCGTCGTAGGCGGCCACGAGGCAGCGGTCGACGAAGCCGTAGCGCAGTGGCGGGTCGACGAGGCTGCCGACGATGAGGAGCTGGTCGACGTTGGCGACCACGACCCGCTCGGTCGCGCTCTCGTCGTCGGCCGAGCGGCGCAGTTCGCCGTGGCGGGGGGCGAGGCGGACGATGCGGGCGAGGGTGCCGGGCCGGCCGGAGAGGTCGCCGACCAGGGCGGCGCGGTCGCCGACCACGATCGACTGGCGGCCGAGCTCGCGCGCCTTCATGGCGGTGACGTAGGTGTCCTCCACTCGGCAGGTGTAGCGGCCGCGGTCGACGGCGGTGACGATGCCTTCGGTGGCGTTCTCGTGCTTGGGGCGGATCTTGGTCCGGGGCCGGGACCGACGGGAGGCTCGCACCCGCACGTCGTCTTCGTCGTACTCCCGGGACGGCATCAGCCGTTCGCCTCCTCGGGCGGGAGCGCGCCCCGCTCGCCGGTCACGACGCCGCACCGCCGCGGATCGCCCGCTCCCACACGGTGGCGAACTCGGGCCAGGTCTTCGAGGTGCAGGCGACGTCGGAGAGCTCGAAGTCGGGGGTCACCAGGCCGACGAGGGCGCCGGCGTGGGCCATCCGGTGGTCGGCGTAGGTCTCCCACGTCATCGGGCGGGTGTCGTGCCCGGAGATCCGCAGGCCGTCCTCGTATTCGACCACTTCGGCGCCGAGTTTGGTCAGCTCCTTCGCCAGCGCGGCGATGCGGTCGGTCTCGTGGCCTCTGATGTGGGCGACGCCGCGGATCGAGGAGGGCCCGCGGTTGATGCCGAACAGGGCCGCCAGCGCGGGGGTGAGCTCGGAGGCGTCGGACAGGTCGAGGTCGACCGTCAAAGTGGAGGGGGCGCCGATGACGGTGAGGCCGCCGCGGGTCCATTCGACTCGGGAGCCGAGCTCGACGAGGATGTCCCGGATGCGGTCGCCGGCCTGGGTGGTCTCGTGCGGCCAGTCGAGGACGGTGACGCGGCCGCCGACGGCGACCGCGGCGCACAGGAACGGCGCGGCGTTCTGCAGGTCGGGTTCGATGTCCCATTCGCGACCGGCCAGTTCGCCGGGGGCGACGCGCCAGCGGTTCTCCTCGGAGTCGTCGACCTCGGCGCCGGCCTGGCGGAGCATCTGGACGACCATGTCGAGGTAGGGGCGGCTGGGGACGGGGCGGTCGCCGACGTGGCGCAGGTCCAGGCCGTTCTCGAACCGGGGCGCGGCCATGAGCAGGGCGCTGACGAGCTGTGAGGTCTTGGAGGCGTCGACGGTCAGTTCGCCGCCTTCGACGCGGCCGCCTGCGGCGACGGTGAACGGCAGGGCGGCGCGACCGCCGTCGTCGACTTCGACGCCGAGGTCGCGCAGGGCTTTGATGACGCCGTCGTTGGGGCGTTTGCGGGCGTGCGGGTCGCCGTCGAAGGCGACCGGGCCGTCGGCGAGCGCCGCGACGGGCGGCAGGAACCGCATGACGGTGCCGGCGAGGCCGCAGTCGATCTCGGCGCCGCCGCGCGGCCGGCCGGGTTCGACGGTCCAGCGTTCGGGGTCGTCGGTGTCGATCCGGGCTCCGAGTGAGCGCAGGGCGTCGACCATGAGGAGGGTGTCGCGCGAGCGGAGGGGACGCCGGATCGTGGAGGGCCCGCCGGCGAGGCTCGCGAGGACCAGCGCCCGGGCGGTCATCGACTTCGAGCCGGGCACGCGGACCACGGCGTCGAGTTCGGCCTCGGCGTAAGGCGGTGTCCATCGGCGTTGCTTCGGTGCGGCGGTTCCAGTCACGCCGCCATTCTAGTGCTCCGTTCGCTCCGGTCCGGGCTGTCGGTGCCGGGCGCTAGCGTGAAGTCATGTGCGGAAGGTACGCCAACAGCAAGTCCGGCGGCGATATGGCCGCCTTGTTCGACGCCGACGACCTCATCGCGGGTGCTTGGACGCCGAGTTGGAACATCGCGCCGACGGCGTCGGCCCCGATGGTGCGGCGCTCTGCGAGCCGGGACGACCGCGTGGCGGAGCCGGCCCGGTGGGGGCTGGTGCCGCCATGGGCCTCGGATCCGTCGATCGGGGCGCGGATGTTCAACGCCCGTATCGAGACGGTGTCCACTTCTCGGGCCTACCGACGTCCGTTCGCGGCGCGGCGGGCACTGGTTCCGGCAGACGGCTGGTACGAGTGGCGCAAGCTTCCCGGCGGTGGCAAGCAGCCGTATTACTTCACTCGCCCGGGCGGAGTGGTGTTCGCGGGGCTCTGGGAGAGCCGGCGGCAGGGTGAGGAGCGCCTGTTGAGCTTCACGGTGCTCACCTGTCCGGCCGCGAGCGCGGCGATCGGCGAGGTCCACGACCGGATGCCGTACGTGCTGCCGCCGGAGCGGTACGCGGCCTGGCTGGGGGAAGAGGACGCCGACGAGGCCGAGCTGCTGGCCGGCCCGCACGCCGGATTGATCGAGGAGTTGGAGATCCGGAAGGTCGGTCGATCGGTGGGGCGGACCGGCAACGACGGGCCGGAGCTGGTGCGTCCGGTCGATGTCGCCGAAGGTCCGTCTGCCCTGCCTGGATTGTGATACCAATCACTCCAGCCGAACGGTATCTGTACCCCGGAGCGTCGTTCTTTCGTGTACAAGCCGCCGTCGAGTGCGCAAGGACCCCTCCGAGCGTGTCCGACGCCCGTGTGAGGGGCATGACGGCGGACGGCAAAGGGAGGCAGATATGCGGCGGATCCGCCACGACGAGGTAGCTCGAGCCCGGAGGGACCCCCGGCTGCTCGACGCCGCCGAGTACCGCAACGAGATCAAAGGTGAATACCGGATGAGCGCGGCCCACTGGCTGCGCCAGGGCAACTGCGCCGACGCTGATCCGGACGTGATGTTCCCCGAGCCTCGAGAGCCCGTAGACGAGGCGCTCGCGATCTGCGCTTCGTGCCCCGTCAGGACGCCCTGCCTGGTGCGGGCGCTGGAGGCACGCGACCGCCACGGCATCTGGGGCGCCACCGCGCCCCGGGAGCGCCGGGCGATGATCGAGGCATGGAAGGACATCAATCCCCTGGCCATAGGGGCTTGAACCGTCGAAAGGAAACCGGAATACGGAGGCCGCGATGCCCGGATGCCGGAGTCGCGGCCTTCTTCGTCCGGTCGGGGAAACCTCCCCGAGCCGGCGGCGGTGTCAGTTCCGCCGGCCCGGGGCAGGTACTGGGAGTTCACGCGCCGACTATGCGTCGCGATCAAGGACCCTCGCGGGCCCCTCCACCATAACGACCGTCGCGACCGAAAGTTATGGATTCACTCCACAAGGTCACGGTTGGGAACGGGCTTCGCCCGCACCGGGTGCGTGGAGTCCGGTGTGTCGGGCGCTACGGCCACTCCTCGGGGATCGTGGAATGAACCGGGGCCCGGCGGCGTTGTGCCGTTCGAGTCTCCCGGAAGGAGAGCATCCGCATGATGATGACTGTTCGGACCGACCCTCGGCGAAGCTCCCGGGCCGGCGACGCCGCCGGCGAGGACGAGCGCGTGGCCGCTTTGCTGCGCGGACCCGAATGGACCCCTGAGAACGAGGACGAGCACGTCACTGCCGGACGTATTTCCCCCGTCGGACCCGGAGCCGCTGTCGTAGGCTCGGAGGCGATTCTCGACGAGAGGGAGACGGTGACCGAGCCAGGCGAGGAGACCACCCATGAGCGGCGCGCGCGCTTCGAGCGCGACGCGATGCCGCTGCTCGACCAGCTCTACGGCGCCGCCCTGCGCATGACGCGCAACTCGGCCGACGCCGAGGACCTGGTCCAGGAGACCTACCTCAAGGCCTACTCGAAGTTCCACCAGTTCCGCGAGGGCACCAACCTCAAGGCCTGGCTGTACCGGATCCTCACCAACACGTACATCAACTCCTACCGCAAGAAGAAGCGCCAGCCGCAGACCTCGCCGACCGACGAGATCACCGACTGGCAGCTGGCCGACGCCGAATCCCACAGCCCGACCGGGCTGCGCTCGGCCGAGGCGGAAGCGCTCGACCGCCTGCCGGACTCCGACATCAAGGAGGCCCTCCAGAGCCTCGGCGAGGACTTCCGGCTCACGGTCTACCTCGCCGACGTCGAGGGCTTCTCCTACAAGGAGATCGCCGACATCATGGGGACCCCGATCGGAACGGTCATGTCGCGGCTCCACCGGGGGCGCCGCCAGCTGCGCGAGATGCTCAGCGCCTACGCGGCCGACCGTGGCCTTTCGACCGCACGGGAGGGACAGCGGTGACCAGCTCGGAATTCGACAAGCCGGACCTCGACTGTCGCGAGGTCCTCGAAGAGGTGTACCTCTACATCGACAACGAGTGCTCCGAGGTGCGCCGGTCGGTGATCAAGAGCCACCTCGACGAGTGCTCGCCGTGCCTGGCCGAGTACGGCATCGAGCAGGAGGTGCGGACCATCGTCCACCGCTGCTGCAGCCGGGAGAAGGCCCCGGACGAGGTCAAAGAGCGCCTGCGCGCCAAGCTGAGCGCCATCGAGCAGGTCCGCGACGTCTTCACCGAGGTGGCCGAGCGCGAGCGCTGAGCGCGCCCGCGATCCTCAGCCGCCGGCCCGCTCGCTCTTCTCCCGCTCGTTGGCCTCCAGGAGCCGGATCGAGATCGTCAGCGACGCGTCCCGCAGCTCCTGGTCCGAATCGACGGTTCTCGGGAACGTGATCCAGTTGCTGTAGAGCGTGGTGATCGCGTCCCAGGCCCTCATCCGGTGGAGCAGCTCGTCCTCGTCGTCGGCCAGCAGCGCGTGCAGCCGCAGGAGCCGCTGGCGGAAGATCGAGCCGCGGTCCAGGCGCGTCAGCGCGGCCTGGTTGTACTGCTGGAACCGCAGCACCGGGACATGGGCGCGGATCACCTCGGCGTAGCGGCGCAGGAGCTCGCGGCGGGTCTCGATCCCCCGGGGCTGGGCCTCGCCCCACTCGCAGATGCGGTCGACGTCGTCGGCGTACGAATCGAAGAAGCTGGCCGCGATGTCTTCCTTGGTCTTGAAGTGGTAGTAGAGAGCGGCCTTGGTGACGCCGAGCCGCTCGGCGATCTCCCTCAGGGACGTGCGCTCGTATCCGAGCTCGCTGAACAGTGCGATCGCGGTCTGCTGGATCCGCTCGCGGGTGCTCGGCTGGTTCTTGTCGCGCGACTCGCGCGGCACTTCGGTCATAGGGGCAAGTCTCGTTCGCAACCTGGTCCGGCCAGCGGCGTTCGCGGGGCGGCGGTTCCCGCCCCGCAAGACGCTAGCTGTTCGGGCGCTTCCCGTGGTTCGCGGACTTCTTTTTGCGCGCCTTGCGCTTGCGAGCGGCTTTGGCCATGGCTTCTCCTTGGTCGGTCGGTTTGCAGGGACCCACCATACCCGTACCCGCATCGTGGGAGTCACTTTGACTTCGTCCCCTCCCTGAAGGGAGGGGATTCCAGTCGTCACCGACTGGGTTTCCTGTTTCGTCGACAGTCGCGCCAACACCCGGGGGTGTCAGTGTCTTACACCGTCTCGGCAGGCTGCGACGGCCAGCCCGGCCGCCAGAATGTTCTTGGCCGCGTTCACATCGCGGTCCTCGGTGTGCCCGCACGCGGCGCACTCGAAGACCCGCTGCGACAGCGGCATCGTGTCTTTCATGGCCCCGCACGCCGAGCAGGTCTTGGACGATGGCAGGAACCGGTCGACCGCGACCACGCTCCGGCCTGCCCATTCGGCTTTGTATTGGAGCATGCGGCGGAACTCGGTCCAGGCCGCGTCCGCGATCGCGCGGGACAGGCGGTGACCTGCGAGCATCCCGCGCACGTGCAGGTCCTCCACGGCGATCACTTGGTTCTCGTTGACCAGCCGGG
>NZ_BAAGXZ010000027.1:0-49121 GCF_054779575.1 Glycomyces halotolerans | reverse complement strand
CGGGCGCGGCCGCCTCGACGGCCTCGGCCACGGCGCAGGAAGTGCCTTCGAGGGCGGCCTCGCGGCGGGCCTGGAGGGTCGCGGTCATGCGCCGGTGAATGGCGGTGAGTCTGCCGCGACGCCGCCCGGCGCGTTCGATCCGCTCGCGGGCGCGGGCGCGGACGGTCTCGGCTTCGGCGGCGGCGCGTTCGGCGAGCAGGCGCGCTTCGCCGCGGGCGGCGTCGAGGTCGTCGGCGAGGGCGGCTACGAGGCGCCGCTGCCAGCTGCTCATGGTCGTCCTTTCCACTCGGTCTCAGCGCTCATGTGCGGGCCTGCCGGGCGCGGCGGGGCAGCCGGTGGAGGGCGGCGACCAGGGCCGGCCCGATCGCGGCGGTCGCGGCCGCGTCGGCGCGGTCGGCGCCGGTACCGGTGAGGGTGCACGCGGCGGCCAGGGCGGTGTCGAGGTGGTCGTTCTCGGCGCCGGGGACGAGGGCGCGGACGGCGTCGGCGGTGCGTCCGCGCAGGACCGGCACGTCGCGGGCGGCGGGGGTGCGGCCCAGGTGCTCGGAGGCGAGGCTGCGGACCAGCGGCCAGGCCAGGGCGGCGAGTTTGACGCCGGTCTCGGGGCCGGCGTCGCGCAGGCGCCGATGGTAGGCGGCCGGGTCGGCTCCGGCGGCGTCGCGCAGCAGGTCGTTGAACAGCCTGGTGGGGGCGGGGCGGTCGGGCCGGGCGGCGCCGGTGCGGCGGCACAGCGCGTTGATCCGGTCGGTCCACCACTGGTCGGGGTGGACCGGCGCGGGCGCGGCCGTCACCGGCCGGGCCGGGCCCGGGCCGCCGTGGGCCCGGCCGGCGCCGATGGCGTCGAGGTAGTCGTCGACGGCGCCTGCGGCTGCGGCGAGGCCGGCGCGGGCCCGGGCGAGCCGGATCCGGGCGTGGCCGAACAGGTCGCGCCCGATCTCGGCGTTCGATTCGCGCCCGGCCTCCTCGAGGCCGGCCGCGGCGCGCTCGAGGTGGGCATCGGCGGTGTCGACGGCGGACGCGGGCAGGTCGGCGGCGAGGGCGCGGAGGCGTCCGGCGAGGGCGGCGACGTCCACGGCGGTCTCCGTTCTCAGAGGGTCGCCGCGTAGGCTTCGGCCCGCTCGGCGGCGGCGAAGGTCGCGGCGAGGGACTGATCGAGCTGTGAGGAGGCCTGCGCGAGGGCGGCATGGGCGGTGGTGACCGCCTCGTGGCCGGAACCGGCGGTGACCGCGCCGAGGGTGCGGCCGGCGGTCTCGACGTGGTCTCTGGCGGCGGTGATGGCGGCCTGGCCGTCGCGGACCTGCTGGAGGGCGGCGGCGATGGCCGTCTTGAGTTCGGCGACGCTCACGGTGGACACGATGTTCATTCTCACCGAGCGCATGCCCACATTCCGTGGTAGAACGATTACTCGGCGTGTCTGCTTTGTCGGATTCCCGACGCTCCGGTGACATGCAGTCACCGTTTCAACGCATTTAACGGTAGCGAAGTGACACACATCCCAACTACAGTGTGAGTACCAACGGGGCCAGGCCCCCACACATCGACATCCGGGAGGCGACCGTGCTGGAACAGCGCACCTACGTCCTCGATACCTCGGTCCTACTATCGGACCCAGGAGCGTTCTCACGGTTCGACGAACACCACGTGGTCATACCGCTCGTCGTCGTCGGCGAACTCGAAGCCAAGCGGCACCATCCCGAACTCGGCTGGTTCGCCCGCGAATGCCTCAGACGCCTCGACGAACTCCGCATCAAACACGGACGCCTCGACCAGCCCATCCCCATCGGCGACGCCGGCGGCACCTTCCGAGTCGAACTCAACCACGTCGACACCTCCGGCCTCCCGGCCGGCTTCGCCGTCGACTCCAACGACTCCCGCATCCTCGCCGTCGCCAACAACCTCGCCGACGAACACGCCGAATCCGGCCACGCCGGCACCGTACTGGTCACCAAGGACGTACCGCTGCGCGTCAAAGCCGCCACCATCGGCGTCCCCACCGAGGAATACCGACACGGCCAAGCCGTCGACCCCACCTGGTCGGGCATGAGCGAACTGGCCGTCGCCGACGAAGAACTCGACGGCCTCTACAACGGCGACGGACTCGACCTCCCGCCTGAAGTGGACCTGCCCTGCCACACCGGCCTCGTCCTCACCGGCGCCGGCGCCTCCGCACTCGGACGCGTCACCGCCGACAAACGCATCAAACTCGTTCGCGGCCGCGACGCCTTCGGCATCCACGGCCGCTCCGCCGAACAACGCGTCGCACTCGACCTGCTCCTCGACCCCGAGGTCGGCATCGTCTCCCTCGGCGGCAAGGCCGGCACCGGCAAATCGGCGCTGGCCCTGTGCGCGGGACTCGAGCAGGTCCTCGAACGCGAAGTCCACAAACGAGTCATCGTGTTCCGGCCGCTGTACGCCGTCGGCGGCCAGCAGCTCGGCTACCTGCCCGGCACCGAGGGCGAGAAGATGAGCCCGTGGGCGCAGGCCGTGTTCGACACCCTCGGAGCGGTCACCAACGACAACGTCGTCGACGAGGTCCTCGAACGGGGCATGCTCGAAGTCCTGCCGCTCACCCACATCCGCGGACGCAGCCTCCACGACGCGTTCGTCATCGTCGACGAGGCACAGTCGCTCGAACGCGGCGTCCTGCTGACGGTGCTCTCCCGCATCGGACAGGGCTCGAAGGTCGTGCTCACCCACGATGTCGCTCAACGCGACAACCTGCGGGTCGGGCGCCACGACGGCATCGCCTCCGTCATCGAAGCCCTCAAAGGACACCCACTGTTCGCGCACGTCACCCTCACCCGCAGTGAACGTTCCGAGATCGCGGAGATGGTCACCAACCTGCTCGAGGGCTGACCGGCCGACTCTGGCATGCTGTGTCGCGGGTGCGCCTCGAACGCGCGCCCGCGACACAGGAGCCTGAGAGATGATCCCACTGCTGACCCGGTACGGCTCGAAACTCGCTGCCGTACTCGTCCTCGCACTCGGAGCGGTCATCGCCGTCAATGCCGCCACCGACGACCCCGCCGAACTCGACGCGCAGCACCCCAGCCAGGCCGCCGCCGAACAGCAGGCCGAAGCCGAAGCCGCCTACGAAGAGGCGCGCACCATGCACGTCAACTACATCGCCGCGACCGCTGGCGCCGACGTCACCACCAAAGCCGAAGCCGTCGCCGCCTACGCCGTCGACAAGGCCGACGGCCTCAACGACGCCGAGGAAGCCGCCCGGCAGGCCGCCGAAGAGGCCGCCGAGCTGGCCGCGATGAACACCAACCCCACCTCCGTCGACATCCCCTCCAGCTGCGACGAGTTCTCCGGCAACCGCGCCACCGGCTGCGCCATCAACCTCGAATGGGGCTTCGACCTCGAACAGTTCGGCTGCCTCGAAGCGCTCTGGACCCGAGAATCCGGCTGGAACGAATACGCCGCCAACTCCATCGGCGCCTACGGCATCCCCCAGGCCCTCCCCGGCTCCAAGATGTCCACCGAAGGCGACGACTGGGAGACCAACCCGGTCACCCAGATCAGATGGGGACTGGGCTATATCGAAGGCCGATACGGCACACCCTGCTCGGCGTGGGAGCATTCGGAGCGTGTCGGCTGGTACTGAGCTCCCGCGGCTGCGACAATTGAAGGGAGCCCGAATCCGCACCCACGGAGGTGCCAGGTGATCTACCGCATCCTCGCCGACGCCGCCATGGTCGTCCACTTCCTGTTCGTCGCCTACGTCGTCCTCGGCGGCTTCCTCGCCTGGCGTTACCCCAAAGCCTGGTTCCCGCACGCCGCCGTCGCCCTCTACGGCCTCATCATCACCGTCTACAGCATCGTCTGCCCCCTCACGCCACTCGAAGACCGCTGGCGGCGCCGCGCCGGCCAGTCCGGGCTCGAACCGACCGGATTCATCGACACCTACATCGAAGGCGTCATCTACCCCGGCCAATACGCCGACGAGGTCCGCTGGGCCGCCGCGGCCGTCATCGCCGTCTCCTGGATCGGCGCCCTGGCACTCCACCTGCGGCGGCGCCGGCGCCGCCGTCAAAGCACCGGCGCCGGCTCGGACCGGACCGGCCGCTCCGACGGCACCGATACGTCCCGGCGCAGCCACAAGCCCAACACCGCCAACGCCACCAGCTCCGAACCGACCGTCAACCGCTGGTTCAGCCCCACCGCGGCCGTCCACCCCGGCGCCTGGGCCCCCGCGAACTCCAGCACATAAGGCACCGCGGTCACCGACAACGCCGCCAGCGCCGACCAACCGCACACCGCCGCCACCGTCCCGCACCACGACACCCCGCCCAGCCACCGACCGAACCCGATCCCCAGACCCGCCATCACACAGAACGCCGCGAACGCCGCATACCGGTGCACGAAATGCACCACCGAGAAATCCGACGCCGACGGCGGATCGGTCGGAAACAGCGCCACCAGCAGCAGACACCCGCTCCACGCGAACAACAGCACCGCCACCCAGCCCGGCGCCCGCGACGCCCGCGCCACCAGACCGAACGCGCCACCTCCCACCGCGAACAACCCCAGCGACACCGGCAGCAGCCACCCCAACGGCGAATACAACGTCACGCTGATGACATCGAACGCCGGATCCAGACCCGACGTGGCATGCAAGACCACCATCGCGACCAGACCCAGCCCGACCCCGCCGAACCCGACCACCGACAACCGCCGCAGCACACTATCCCTGTCACGCAGGGGCGCAAACAAAACCATGCAGCAAGCCTCGCCGCCGCCGCGCGATGCCGCATTGACGCGAGCACCCCACTTCACCGTCCGGCAGACCCCCGCCCCCCGGTACCGCCAGCGGTACCCGACCCCGACACCCGCCTCGCCGACCCCGCTCCCCGGCCGGCGCCATGTGACAGGCTGGAAGGATGAACGAGCTCGCCGACGCCCTCTCGCCGTACCTGCGACAGCACGCCGACAACCCGGTGGCCTGGCGGCAATGGGGCCCCGCGGCACTGGCCGACGCCGAACACCGCGACGTCCCCCTGCTCATCAGCATCGGCTACTCGACCTGCCACTGGTGCCACGTCATGGCCCACGAATCCTTCGAAGACCACACCGTCGCCGCCGCCATGAACGACCGGTTCACCCCCGTCAAAGTCGACCGCGAGGAACGCCCCGACCTCGACGCCGTCTACATGCAGGCCACCATGGCCATCACCGGCCAAGGCGGCTGGCCCATGACCGTCTTCGCCTTCCCCGACGGCACCCCCTTCTTCGCCGGCACCTACTTCCCCAAACCCCACTTCCTGCGACTCCTCGACGCCGTCCACACCGCCTGGACCGACCAACGCGACGAACTGCGCCACCAAGGCGCCGCCGTCGTACAGGCCGGCGCGCGAAGCGGCCCGGCGTTCGCCGACATCACCGTCGCCTGCCCCCTCGACGGCCCCTGCCCACCGGCCCCGCCGATCCGCACCGAGGCCCTCGACGCCGCCGCCACCGCACTGCTCCAAGCCGCCGACCCCGTCAACGGCGGCTTCGGCACCGCACCCAAATTCCCCAGCGTCCCCACCCTCCGCTTCCTGTGCGACCACTACGTCCGCACCGGCGACCAGGCCGCGCTCGACCACGTCACCCGCACCGCCGAACACATGGCACGAGGCGGCATCTACGACCAACTCGAAGGCGGCTTCGCCCGCTACAGCGTCGACGAGGCCTGGACCGTGCCCCACTTCGAAAAGATGCTCTACGACAACGCCGAGCTGCTGTGGCTCTACTCGCGACTCTCAGGCGAACAGACCCTGTTCGCCCGCGTCGCCGACGAAACGGCCGCCTTCATCCTCGAACACTTCTCCACCCCCGAAGGCGGCTTCGCCGCGGCATTCGACGCCGACACCGACGGCGAAGAAGGCCTCACCTACGTCTGGACCTACGACGAACTCACCGACACCCTCGGCGACGACGCGGCCTGGGCCGCCGAAGCGTTCGGCATCGACCCGGCCCGACCCAACTTCGAACACGGCGCCAACGTCCTGCTGCTCCCCCGCGACCCCGACGACGACGCCAGACTCGCGGCCGTACGACACCGGCTCCTGGCCGCCCGCAGGCAACGACCCCAACCGGCCCGCGACGACAAGATCGTGGCCGCCTGGAACGGCCTGGCGATCGCGGCGCTGGCGGAGTACAGCGCCCGCACCGGGCACCGCGATTCGCTCCTGGCGGCCGAACGCGCCGCCGAAGCGCTCGCCCGGGTCCACCTGAACGAGGACGGCCGCCTCGCACGAGCGTCGCTTGGCGGCTCGGCCTCGGAGGCGCCGGGCATCCTCGAGGACTACGCGGCGGTGGCGCTGGGCTTCCTGCGGCTGGGCGGCGAATGGACCGACCGCGCCACGACGCTGCTGCAGCAGATCCGCGACCACTTCAGCGACGGCGAAGGCGGCTTCTACGACACCGCGGCCGACGCCGAGGCCCTGGTAACCCGCCCGGCGGACGTGCACGACGGCCCCACCGCCTCCGGCTGGGCACTGGCGGCGGCGGCGCTGTTGGAAGCCTGGCGGGCGACCGGCGAGGAGACCTATAAGGACGACGCCTGGCGTGCGATCGCCAGGGCCGAACCGGCGATGAGCGCCAACCCGAGATTCACGGCCGGACTCCACGCCGCGGCCGAGGCGCTGGTGCGAGCACAGCAGTAACCGAACGCCAAGGCACGTTATCCACAAGCGCTCCGCCCCCAAGACACCGACCTTGACCTGCGCAGAAACATCCAGAACCCAAATTCGGTCGGAAGTTGTCCACAGGCGTGGAAAGTTTTGTTGCACTGTCCGTTCGGCAACGGCGATGATCGTTGAAAAAACCGATTGAGGCTTGATTCGCCTCTGCAGGCCGGCGGTGCAAGTGGGGTCCGCGGACACCGCCACGAAGTCCGCGCGCGGGCCGCCCCCGCGCGCGGCGCCTGCAGAGGCCCGCGGGAAAGAGAGGGTCGGTCGGCTTGATCGCGACAAGCCGACCGACCCTCCCACACCCGACCAAATCCCGCAACTCCTGATGCCGCACGAAGAGACGACGCTGGCCCGCCCCACGCCGGGACGATCACCTGGGCCCAGATCACAGGAGGCCTCGTCGGAAAAACGCATTGCCGCCCGATGAGGGCCGCGCATACGTTTAAGAGTTGTGAAGCCCAACCCGCTGCGGCCCTCCCCGCCTCCCCCGTCAGCGATCCCCACCACTCCATGGCGGTACCTGTGGCGAGTCGCCCGCGCCCAGACCGCCTGGGTCGCGCTCGGGTTCCTGTCATTGAGCATCTCGGGCACCGCCTGGATCCTGCTGCCGTGGGTGATCTCCAAAGTCGTCGACGACGTGCTCGTGGCCGGAACGACCGAACGGCTCCTGCCGTGGTCGATCGCCCTGATAGTCACCGCGATCGCCAGCTCGTGGATCTTCGTGGCGGGGTACCGGTTCCTGTTCATGGCCGAGTCGCACTCCAGGGTGAACACCGTCGAGGAGCTCACCGACCACCTCAACACCGCCGGAACGGGCGTGCGCGGGGCGATCTCGCCCGGTGAGATGGTCAACCTCTCCACTGAGGATGCGCATAAGACCGGGTCGTTCATCTTCCAGCTGGGGTTCGGGTGGATGGGCCTGGTCATGCTCGGGGTCGGTACCGGGGTGCTGTGGAACATCGATCCCACGCTCGGGGCCGTGGCCGCGCTCGGAGTGTTCGTCATCGGGTTCCTGGTGGGGCCGACGCTCAGCCGCCTCCAGCATCACCAGATCGCGTACCGGGCGAGCGTCGCGACCTTGACCAGCCAGGCAGCCGATGTGGTCGGCGGCCTTCGGGTGCTTCGCGGTGTCGGCGGGGAGGCCCAGTTCTCGGATCGATATCGGACGGCTTCGACGGGGCTGCGAGATGCGGGCTACCGCGTCGCCACCGCCGACTCGTGGGTGCAGGCCCTGCGCGCCAGCCTGCCGCTGGCGCTGATCGCGGCCGTCACGTGGGTGGGGGCGCGGCAGGCACTGGATGGGGCAATTTCGATCGGCGAGCTGTCGGCGGCCTTCGGCATGACCGCGCTCCTGGCTCAGCACGCCGGTTCGCTGATCGGGTTGGCCCAGTCGTTCATCACCGCGCGGGTCTCCGCCCGGCGGCTCACCGCGTTCTTCAAGACCTCGAACGACATCGAGGTCTCCGGGGAGCGGCGCGGGGCCGGCGGGGCGCTCCGGGACCCGGAGACGGGGCTGGTGGTGGAGCCGGGGATGCTGACCGTGGTGGTGAGCGCCGAGGGGAAGCCCGCAGCGGCCGCGTTCGAGCGGCTCGCCCGCTTCTGCGACTCGCAGGCCCAGTGGGGTTCGGTTCCGCTCGCCGAAGTCGATCTCGAAGAGGTGCGTGAGCGCATCCTCCTGCTGCGGGACGACTACCTGTTCGCGCAGAGTCTCGCCGAGACGCTCAGGGTCGATGCCGCGGCGGCGCTGCGCGCCATCGAGGTCGCGTGCGCCCAAGACGTCTACAGCAGCCTCGGGTCGGATCTGGACGCCGAGATCACCAACGGCGGGCGGAATCTGTCCGGGGGCCAGCGCCAGCGGCTCCGTCTGGCGCGGGCGCTGGCGGCCGGGGCCGAGTATCTCCTGGCGGTGGAGCCGACGTCGGCGGTGGACGCTCACACCGAGTCGCTCATCGCCGAGCGGGTGGCCGCGGCCCGCGGCGGGCGCACGACGGCGGTGGTGACCGCATCGCCGCTGTGGCTGGCCCGCGCCGACCGGGTCGTCTGGATGGTGGACGGGAAGGTCCGCGCCTCGGGGACCCATGCCGAACTCGCGTGTGTGAGCGAATACCGCAGTCTTACGTCTCGACAGGAGTCCCGATGAGCGTGCAGAGCCCGGCCGGTTCGAGGCTGCCGATCGCCGACCGTGCCGACATGATGCGAGCGGTGGGGCGGCTGGTCTTGGACGACAAGGCCGCTTTCGCCGCGGTGCTGGCGCTGTACATCGCCGCGGCGGGCGCGGGCGCGGCGCTGCCGGTGATGCTCGGTGAGGTCATCGACGGCATCGGGACGGGCTGGACGGCTTCCCGGGTGGATCTGGTCTGCGGTGCGATCGTCGGCTGCGTGGTCGCGCAGTTGGTGCTCATGCGTGCCGGGCGTCGCCTGGGTTACCGGCTCGGGGAGCGGGCCGCGGCGCGGCTGCGGGAGTCGTTCATCGATCGGGTGCTGGGGTTGCCGCTCGGTGTCGTGGAGCGGGCCGGCACCGGTGATCTGGCGACCCGAACGTCCGGCGACGTGGGGGCGGTTGCGGAGCTGCTGCGCAAGACCGGCCCGGAGGTCGCGGTGGCCGCGATCGAGGTCGTGGTGATCACGGTCGCGGCGTTCGTGGTGAACCCGAAGCTGGGGTTGCTGTTTCTGATCGGTTCGCCGGCGCTGGTGATCGCCGGCCGCCGCTACATGCGGCTGGCGAGCCCGGTGTTCTTGACCGAGCGGGCTGCGATGAGCGAGATCGCCGAGACCCTCACCGCGTCGGCGGCCGGGGCGCAGACGGTGGCGGCGTATCGGCTTCAGGGCGAGCGCCGGGCGGCGGGCCGGGAGCGGGCCGCGACGCATTTGGGCCGGTTGAAGGGCATCGTGCGGTTGCAGACGTGGTTCTTCCCGGCCACCGACCTGTCGTTCCTGACTCCGGCGGTGGTGGTCACGATCGTCGGCGGTCTGTGGCATCTGGACGGCGGCGTGTCGGTCGGTGAGGTCGTGGCGGTGGCCATGTTGGCGTTGCGTCTGGACGGGCCGGTGTTCCGGTCGATGATGTCGCTCAGCGAGTTCCAGATGGGCGGGGCGGCACTGGCCCGTGTAGAGGGCGTGCATCTCATGCCGGGTGATGAGCGGGACGCCTCGCCGAAGGGCGCCGAGGTGCGGCTGGACGAGGTGCGGTTCGGTTACGGGGACGGCCCGGACGTGCTGCACGGCCTGAGCCTGCATCCGCGTCCGGGTGAGCGTCTGGTCGTCGTGGGGCCGTCGGGGGCGGGGAAGTCGACGATCGCGCGACTGATCGCGGGGATCGACCGTCCGCGGTCGGGTTCGGTGACGCTCGGCGGGGTACCGGTGGCCGATATCGGTCTCGAGGCGTTGCGGCGCAGGGTGATTCTGGTGACGCAGGAGCACTATGTGTTCTCGGCGACGTTGCGGGAGAACTTGCGGCTGGCGGCGCCCGACGCCGCCGATGAGGACCTGGTCGCGGCGCTGGCGATGGTCGACGCCCGGTGGGCGGCGGATCTGCCGGAAGGGCTGGACACGATGCTCGGCGAGGAGCATCTCGAGCTGGATTTGGCCGAGGCGCAGCAGTTGGCGCTGGCGCGGGT
This sequence comes from Glycomyces halotolerans, assembly GCF_054779575.1. Lineage (NCBI taxonomy): Bacteria > Bacillati > Actinomycetota > Actinomycetes > Glycomycetales > Glycomycetaceae > Glycomyces > Glycomyces halotolerans. The sequence continues at coordinate 38,824 of NZ_BAAGXZ010000027.1, read as the reverse complement.
CATTCTGGCCGATCCGGAGGTGGTGATCCTCGACGAGGCGACCGCGGGCATCGATCCGGGGAGCGCGGGCAATGTGGAGGCTTCGCTGGCGGCGGCGCTGCGGGGGAGGACGGTCATCGCGATCGCGCACCAGTTGCAGGCGGCCGAGGCGGCGGACCGGATCGCGGTGGTGCGGGACGGCCGTGTCGCCGAGGAGGGCTCGCATGCCGAGCTGCTGGCGGCCGGCGGGGCGTACGCGGGCCTGTGGTGGGCGTGGAAGGGCGTGGCCGCCTAGGGCGGATTCGGTCCGAAGCGCCGCATCTATGGCGATGATCGGGCCTACTCTGGCACGATCGTCGACTCGGTTCGGGCCGAACCGCAGCCGGGTCGACGCTGAAGTCGCCGCCGGCGTGGACCATGGCTCTGGAGGACGTATGGACCCGACGAACGGCAGGGCCGTCGCGGTCGAGGAGCTCGAATCGCTCCGCGCGCCGCTGACGCGCTACTGCTACCGCCTGCTGGGATCGGCCGCGGACACCGACGACGCGGTGCAGGAGACGCTCGTCCGCGCGGTCCGCAATGCCGACCGCTACGACCCTGCCCGCGCCCGGCTGACCACCTGGGTCCACCGGATCGCCACGAACGTCTGCATCGACATGCTCCGCGGCGCCCGGCGCCGGGCCCTCGCGTTCGACTTCGGTCCGGCCGCCGAGGGCGGCGATCTCGGCGCGCCGCTGCCGCCCGAGCGGTTCATCGACCCGATGCCCGACCGGCGCCTGTTCGGCGCGGCGGACCCCGGCGAGGTCGTCCAGGAGCGGGAGACGGTCCGTCTGGCGTTCGTCGCCATGCTGCAGAGGCTTACGCCCCGTCAGCGCGCGGCCCTGGTGCTGCGTGAGATCCTCTCGTTCTCGGCGCGGGAGACCGCCGAGATCCTCGATACCACGGTCGCGTCGGTCAACAGCTCGCTGCAGCGCGCCCGTGTCGCGCTCGAGTCCGATCGTCCCGAGCCGGCCGACGTCTTCGATCCGGCTGATGCCGGTCAGCGGGAGTTGCTGCGGCGATACGTCGCGGCCTTCGAGTCGCACGACGTGGCGGCCCTTACCGCGCTGCTGCGTGAGGATGCGGCGACCTCGATGCCGCCGTTCGCCTGGTGGGTCCGCGGCGGTGCGCGGATCGCGGCGCTGATGGGTGACGGCGAGGCGTGCGCTGGGGCCCGGCTGGTCCCGACCGCGGTCAACGGCTCGGCCGGTTTCGGGCAGTACCGGCCGGGCCGCGAGGGCCACCTGGTTCCGTTCGCGGTCGTCCTGGTCGAGCTGCGGGGCGGGCGGGTGTCCGAGACCGTCACCTTCCTCGGCTCGGGCGAGCGGTTCGCGGAATTCGGGCTTCCGGATCGCCTGGAGCGATGAGTCCGCGCCGGTCCGGTCGTACAAGTGGTGAAGCGTGACCGAACCAGGAAGGACACAGGCATGGAACGTGACGATCCCCGGTTTGCGGAGCAGACCCGCGCCGAGCGCGAGCGGCTCTCGGCGATCTTCGACGACTTGGCGCCCGCGCAGTGGTCGGCATACTCGCTGTGCGAGGGCTGGCGCGTCCGCGAGGTGCTGGCGCATATGACGATGCCGTTTCGCCTCTCCGGGCCGAGGTTCTTCGGCGGGATGGTGCGAGCGCGGTTCCGGTTCGACGCATTCGCCGACCGCGACGCCCGGCGGGCGACGGCGGCGATGACCGATGGGGAGCTGGCCGCGCTCTACCGGTCCAACGTCGCCCATCCGTGGCGTCCGCCGGGGGGCGGGCCGGCAGGAGCGCTCTCGCACGAGGTCGTTCACGGGCTCGACATCACCGAGCCGCTGGGGCTGCCCGCGCCTCCGGCCGAGCGGATCGGTCTGGTCCTGGGCGGGGCCGGGTCGCGCAACTTCGCCTACTTCGGCGTCGATCTCGAACGGCGGCGTCTGGTGGCGACCGATGCGGACGCGGTGGTCGGGGACGGCGAGGAGTTGCACCTGCCCGCCAAGGACCTGCTGCTGATCGTGACCGGCCGCAAGGCGCTCGCCGACGCGACCGATGGAATGTAGGAGCGGCCCGCCCGTCGCCCGCGTTCCCGACCCGTCAAGGCAATGCGACTGGGGTTGCCGGTTTGGCTGCCGTACGGGTCGAAAAAGGGCCGGTCTCCCGTGGAGGGGAACCGGCCCTTGCGTGTTGTGGAGGTACTGAACGCTTATCCGAACACGTTTACGCTGGTCAAAGCGTTGCGAACTGACCTGGCAAATCATGTAAAACCCGACATGAAAGGCCAGATGAGCAGTGCTGCACCCAAATCTTGTGTTCGGAGAGAACAGCGTCCGCTCCGTAAAAGGCTGGCCCCTGAGGACCGCCAACGACTCATTGCAGAGTACCTCGCAGGGGCCCTCCAGAAGGACCTCGCCACGCGGTACGCCATCGGCCTCTCCAGCGTCAAGACTATCCTTCGCGATGCCGGCGCTCGTAAATACGCCGTCCGAGGCTAGATGTGCCACGCAGGTCATGAACTGCACTGAGCGCACGGTCATGTCGCTGGTCGTAGCGTCGAGTCTCATCTCAGTGTTGCCTTCAATGGTCATCCGCGTGTCCACTACTCTCCGCATACGAGAGAATGTGATGATGGCTACACTCGATGACAGCGAGCGGGCACGGCCCCGCTTCAAAAAGCACGCAGCACCCGAGGTCGGCGCTACTGACCCAGAGACCCTGTTCGGCGAGCTGCCTCGGACTCCCAACGGCGTCGCTGCGTTGTGGTCGCACCAAGCCGACCAGCTTCGCACCTATGCCGAGAAGCATCGCGAGACGCCAGATGTTGCGCTTGAGCTCCCAACCGGCTCCGGAAAGACCCTCGTGGGCCTGCTCATCGCTGAATGGAGGCGCCGCACCCTCGGCCAACGAGTTGCCTATGTGTGCCCGACGACGCAGCTCGCGCGGCAAGTGCTCGATAAGGCGATCAACGAAGGCATCCCCGCCGTACTGCTCATTGGATCGCACCGGAACTGGAACCCAGCAGAACTCACTCGCTATACCCTGGGCAAGGCCATCGTGATCAGCACCTACAGCGCAATCTTCAATCTCAACTCCCATCTCAACGATGCCCAGACACTAGTATTCGACGACGCCCATGCTGCAGAAGGCTTCGTAGCTGAAGCATGGGCCATGAGCGTACGTCGTGAGGATGACGCCTACGAACGCCTCTTCGACGCGCTTGGAGATACGGTCGAGTCCTCATTCGCAACTCGGATGCTCGCCCCTGACGGACCGGTAGCCGACCGGAGCACCGTCCGTCTCCTCCCAATCAGCGCCATCGCCAGACATGCGGATGACATCGAGCAGGTACTTGCTAGCGTCAAGGGGGATGCTTCGTACCGGTTCCGGATGTTGCGATCAAACCTTGTTTCTTGCCTGTTCTTTGTCTCCTGGCGCGAAATCTATATACGACCGATGATCCCTCCGACATTCGAGCATGATCCATTCACCAAGCCAGCGCAGCGCCTCTATCTTTCTGCGACTCTCGGCGACGCTGGCGAACTAGAACGAGCATTCGGACGGACAGGGATCGAACGGGTTCCCGTACCAACCGCATGGGATCGGGCTGGCAGCGGTCGCCGCTTCTTTGTATTCCCGGAACTCGCGTCTCCTGCCACCCATCCGACAATGGCAAGCGATGAAACCGCCGGTTCAGACACCGAATTGATCACCGAACTGCTCGGTCTCGCCGCAAAGCGGCTCGTGCTAACGCCCGACGACGACCGCGCAAACGGCATAGCCCAAGTACTCGGAGTTCCGGCCGATGAGCGCTTCACCGCCAAGGATGCCAACCTTGGGATCCAGCCGTTCATCGACGCCGAAACGGGGACGCTCCTGGCAGCGAACCGGTACGACGGCATGGATCTCGCGGCTGAATCTTGTCGGATGATGCTTATGGACGGTCTTCCGACTGCCACGCACTTGCAGGATCGTTTCCTTGATACCAAGCTGCGTGCTTCGGAGGTGCTTCAGGAACGAATCCGTACCCGCGTATTGCAGGGTGCTGGAAGGTGTACGCGAGGACCAAAGGACTGGGCTGTAGTCATAGTGACAGGAGAGGACATGTTGCGGTTTCTCTCCCGATCCGAAATCCGGGGATCGCTACCGGTGGAGCTGCAAGCGGAGATCACCTTCGGGCTTGACCAGAGCGAAACTGCCGCCGACGACCTGGTCGGACTCGCTGAGAGCGCGCTGAGTCAGGACGAAGTCTGGCGCGAGGACGCCGAACCTGAGCTGGCAAACTTGCGGCGGAAAGCAATTCGCGCGCCATTGCCCAATGTAACTGAACTTGCCGAGAGCGCTGCTCGCGAGGTCCAAGCCTGGAACCTAGCATGGCAAGAACGTTGGGAGGACGCCGCACTGGCGGCTGTCGAGGTGCTCGAGCATCTCACGGCGCCCGGACTGCGCTCATACCGTGCATTGTGGGCTTACCTTGCTAGTGCATGGTATTCGCAGGCCGCCTCCGAAAGCAACGCGGCGGCAGCACGAAGCGCCGAGCTTCTCCGCATAGCTCACAAGGCAGCAAGTGGAACGACCTGGCTCAAGGAGGTTCAACCGCTCCCGGCCACGACGGTGGACGCTGAACCGGTCGACGAGGAAGGGGTCGATCGCATAGTTGAGCTCTTGAATGGCAGATTCAAGTCGCAGGTCAAGTTCGCCCATGAGTCAGCAAGAATGCTAGCGGACTTGAACCAGAAGGACGCCACAATATTCGAGCAAGCACTCGTCGCTCTCGGTGAGTTCATCGGGGCCGAGTCATTCAAACCCCAACGCAAAGGACGAGCCGACGCAGTTTGGATCTGGGATTCGCTGTGGATCACAGTCGAGGCCAAGAGTGAGCAGGAGACCGGAGGCATGCTTAGCATGGACTACATCCGGCAAGCCAATACTCATCTTGCCTCCGTTGCCGGAGACCGTGAAGTGGACGTGCCACCAGAAGGCAGCGCATCCGTCATCGTGTCACCACGGAAAGTCGTAGATCCCGACGCCGTTCCAATTGCGGAAGCCCATGTCCATCTGGTATCTCCCGAGCTCGTCTTCGGTATCGCAGACGATGCCGTGCGCGCGTGGAAGAAGCTCCGTGGGGTCGGGCCCGGTGTGCCAGTCGAAACGCTGCGTCCTGAGGCGGCCCGCATCCTTTGGGACCAGAACGTGCTTCCGACACAGATCCTTGAACGGCTAACTCAGGACCCGGTACGCGGCGTCTAGGGCCATCCTCGATACAAGCTGCCACTGTGATGCGCGATTTGTGGATGACCTCTCAGAAGGGCGGATCGTGACCTGCCGTTCCACACGGGGAATGACGGTACCGGTGAGACACCGTGCAGCTCATCGCTCATCGGCGAGTGCTTCGGCGAGTCCGTAGGCGTTGGACTCGCAGAGCTTGTCGATGATGTCGAGGCATTGCGTTCGAGTTGCGCCGTCCCCTTGGCGGTAGAGGCGCAGGACGACTGTGATGAGGTGCCGCGAGGCGGCGCTGTGTGCAGTTCGGATGTCGCCGAGGTTGCTGCCGGCGACATCGGCAGCCTTTGCGCAGGTGGCAAGAGCTGGTGGCGGGAGCCTTGAATCGAGTTTGGCCATGCCGTAGACCGCGTGTTCCAAGTGGTCGTCGAAGGCGGCGCTCTGGGCGAACTGCTGGAGGTACCGATCCAGGTCGGTCGACGAAATGCCCTTGAGCTGCCGCATGGCAATAGCGGCTCGGGCGCGCACTTCGACATCAGGGTCATTGAACAGAGAAGGCAGCCAGGGGAGGCCGTCTACGGAATGTTCGGCGAACATCGCCGCAGCGCCGAGGCGGGCAGCGGTCGGCAACGCGTTGACGTCGGTGGTCACCGGTGCGGTGAGGGCCCCTCGGTGGGCCGCCGCGGCCCAGATACGTCCTGCGCGCCCTACCACTGCCGGTGACCCGTTGAGCGCTCGTTCGAGGTGGCTGGCGAACCGTTCCGGAGCGCGAAAGATCGCCGTGGCGAGAAGTTGTTCGGTCGTAGCCGCATCGAGTACGTCGGGCAAGGCAGTGAAGAGCGCGTCGGCTAGGTCCAGCGCCTGGTCCGGGTGGTGCTTGATGAGGGCGCGGACGGCTTGCGCGGCACAGGCGCGGACCGCCAAGTGGTCGTCGACGGCGAGCCTGACGATGATCGGCGCGAGGTTCTCGACGAGGTCTGGCATGTGGATCAGCGTGGAAGTCGCGGCGAAGGCGGCTTGGCCGCGCGTGGTGTTGAATCCGAAGTCCACCAGTCGCCCGTTGCTCTCGAACCGCTCATATGCCTCGTTTGGGAAACCAAATTCCGTATCCGGCCCCGGGTCAGCGGACCTGGCGCACCAGTCGATGAGGTCGACGATGCGCTCGTTCCTCGCCTTGAGGTCATGCATCGCGAAGCCGATGGCATGACCGACAACTTCGCCGTAGATTCGCGTGGCGTGCTCGCAGACATCAGCGAACAGGTCAAAATCAACCTGGTGGGCGAGGCTGCGAATAACATGCTCGACCGCTGCGGCGGGGATGGTGGTGTCGAACCGGAGGGCGAGACGCGCGAATCGCTCGGGTTCCTCTGTGGTGTGTTTTCCCAGCAACTCGGCGAGGCGCAAGGCATGCCCAGCGCCAAGTCCACGGTGGCGACCGGTTTCTGGGTCATAGTGTTTCCGGAACGCCCGCAGCCAGTGGTCATCGGACATGTGCTTCGTGGCCTCCGGTCCGAACCGCTGCTCTTCGTGCTCGTCAAGTTGCCAGCGGGGCCCGGAGGGAGGGTCGTTCGGGAATCGGCGTTGGAGTTCGTCAAGGCGCTTGCGCACTACCTCAGAGGTCCGTTGCTGGTCAAGTGCGGTCAAGAGGATGTACTGGCCGTATCCGTGGCCGCGTCGCGTCTCGACCGGTGACGTATGGGCCAGCAGCTTCTGCTCGAGTCGCCCGAGTTGGTCGCCTGAGCAGTGGGGCGAATGGGCTTCGATGAGTCGCGCGGCAGCCCAGTAGGGGTCGCCTGTCCAACCCAGGAGGAGATTGCGATCATCCGACACGAGCCACTCGATGGCCTCGTCGGCTTCGCCGGCTTCGGTCAGTGCCCGGCACGCGAGGAACCGCAGTTCCTGGCTGTCGGCGGTGCCTAGTGTCGCCAGCGATGCGTTGGCCTTTTCGCGGTCTTGGGCGGTGAGTCTGGTCAGGGCCGTCTCGGTCGCGGTGAAGACGATGTCGTCGACGCCTGCGGGCGCGATCTCGTAGTAGTTCTTCCATCGGATCCCGTACGGCAGGCGGGCTTCAGGGGTTCGCTGGTCAGTCAGCGCGATGTCGATAACGAAGGGCAGGACTTCCCTGATGAAGGCCGCAGGGGCTGACTCGGCGATCTCCTGGATGATGCTTGCCGATGATTCGTGGCGGTCCAGGCGGCCGGCGTCGAACGGGTCGGCGCGTCCATGCTCACGCGCACGGTCGAGGCTGCGGCGAAGGTGAGCGCCGACCAGGCGGGCCGCGCCATCAGGGTCGGTGGCCTTGAGCTGATAGAGCAATGGCCAGAGCTCTACGGGAGTCGCCGACGTGTCCGGTGCCTCGAGCAAGTCGTGCTCGATCAGGTCAACGGTGAAGTCGACCAGGCCCGGCGGGAGCGACCAATTGATGAGGGTGATGAGTCGCTCCCGCCAGCGGTCGCCTGCGCCGATGTAAGGGCGGAGCAGTTCCGCCACGCGCTTGGGGCGGTCTTTCGCGACTATGACAAGTGGCATGAATACCGCGTCGAGGCGTTCGCGGTCGGCGAGCCAGGTTTCCCATCGCCCGAGGTCGTCGGCGGCATCGAACCAGCCAGGGGCGCTGAGCAGTGACCGCAGTTTCGGTGCGATCGGCAACGCGCCCCAGGCGAGGGGCTCGATCGCGGCCCAGTCTTCGGCGGTGGGTTTCAGTTGCCGCAGGTCGGTGACGATGATGTCCTTGAGGTGGAACCGGATGGCTTCGGAAGCCAGGAGCTGACGCACCGTCTGCCGGAAGTCGGAGCGGTTGACGGCGGCGAGGTGGTCGAGGACTTGGCGAGTCTGTGCTCGACGGAAGAGGAATTGGCCAGACTCAGCCAGGAACCGATGCAGGTCATCGCCATCTCGGATGAACGCTCGAGCGAACAGGTAGTCGAAGTACGACTGGTGAAAGAAAGCGAAGCCGTTGTCGAAGCGCTCCAGGATCGATTCCGACTCCAACGCGCCGACGTCCGTGAGTCGGGCAGGATCGAGACAGGCGGCTGGGGCAGTGAGCACTTCGTGCTCGCTCATGAAGGTAACGAGCGTGCTCGTGATCGCGTCCCACGCGACGTCCCCGACTCGGAGTTCGAGGCGCCGCCGTACGTCTGCTGTGAACTGCTCGTATAGGTCGGGCAAGGTTCTGAACGGCTGGTCGCGGGCGGCCTCGTCAAGGCGGCAATACACCCACAGGTGCAGCGGTGTGCGCAGCAGCTCGAGCACATCCGCGGAAGGCACATGCAGATGGTGCGCGGCAAGGTGTACCTTGACGTCTTCGGCGGGAAGCTCGCTGAGCCGAACGCGCTCGGCCGACGGGTCACCGTGCAGCAGGCTGGTCAGTCGTGGGTCCCGCTCAAGGTCCACCGTGCGGCAGGCCAAAAGCACCTTAATGTTCGAGTGTCCCCGCACGAGCGACTCGCTGGTTCGCGCATAGACGCGGTAGGTCACATAGGCGCCGCGATGTCCTTTCACGAAGGCGAGAGCCAACCCAGGGCTGATCGGCGGATCGCGTCGCTCAGCTGAAACGTCGAACTCATACCTGTAGTGCGGGTCGGTCTGATTCAACGTCTCGAAAATTCCTGTCAGGCCCATTGTGGCGTCCCCGGCGGTGAACGGCGGCCGGGCTCCTTGCAGACTCATTGCGGCACCGAGGTTGGTCATCGCGGCATTCAAACGGTCTTTGCCGTCTCGGAGGTAGTAGTCGATGACGTCCGGGTATTCCGCCGCGAGGTCGTCGACCACCACCAATCCGTGCCAGTAGTGGTTGAAATCGGCGTTACGGAGAAGGTCGTCGAGCCATTCACGGTTTTCGTGTGTCGGGTCGAGGGGCATGATCAGGCGCCATTCGAGGACGGGGAGGCCTCGCTGCTCGATGAATTCCTGCAGGTGGGCGATCGAGTTCTCGATCTGGGTCTTTTGGTTTGAGCTCAGGTTCTCGGCGAACCGCTTCACTTGCCACACCGCGTAGCCCGTGTCGACAGGCACCAGGATGTCGATGCCGCCATCGCCCTGGGAGGGCCTGATCCTCGTTGCGTTGGGGTAACGCCGGGCCAGAAGCATCGCGACGGTGTGCTCGACGTCCTCACCGCTGTACCGTGACCAACTCACTCGCATCGCCCGCGCCTCCTCGACATGTTGGTGGTCTACTCCGGATCATCCTGGATCTCAAAGAGCTCTGTGCAGCAGGCCCTGCCTGCCTCGGCCGGTGCTATGGATGTCCGGTTTTGGAAGGTGCACCTCAGCGCCGAAGGCGACGCTGGTCTCGCCGAGAGCGTAGGGCGCTGCGGCACGTCGCGGCGAAGGGCGACGCTGAGGTGCTGTCGCACCGCTCTGCTACAACCGTTGAATGGATGAATCTGCGCGTCCAACGCGCTACCGACACACCAGCGCCGACGCTGAAGCGCTTCTCGCAGCAGGCGAGTCCGCGGGTATTGAGTACAAGCGCGATGCGAAAGCGGTCGAGTCAGCGACGCTGGCAGCATTGTCGAACTGGGTGGCACTTGACCCCTCCCGTGAGGTCGCCCATCTGCTTGTCGGGGTGGAAGAGGTGACGGACCGGGCGACCGGACTGACGTTCGGCGTTGTGTACGGCCTATCGAAAGGGCTCGAGAAGTCGGTTGCGAGGCTTCTGGATGTCTCTAGCTGTACATACCCGATTCCGGTGGACCTGTTCATCGTCGAGGAGGCTGTCGACGAGGAACACCCGTTTCTTCGGGTCGAGGTGCGGCCCACCATGGCACCGCACCACGACGGCCAAGGACGGCGACAAACGCGCCAGGGTCGGTCCACGCGCGCGATGACCGATGACGAACTGCTCAAGGTCTACCTCGACCGGGAAGCCAGCACATTCGCCACCCGGTTCCACCACACCACCACCGAACTGCACGAGGCCGTCGATGCTGTGGGCGCTCAGGTCAACCAGATCGCCGGGGCAATTGAACGCAATATCGGAGGGCCGCTCGAAGAGCTGACAGCCACCACCCATCAGGCTGTGTTCGCAGCCGAAGCGATCCTCGACCGCATCCGGGACTACGCCCTCTGTTCAGACCTGCGCATGTACGCCTGGGCCAGGCGCAGGCGCCATGAGGAGGCAGGCAGCGACCCGGCAGTGATCGAGTATATGAAGGCCGTCGAGCAAGGCAAGTCCCAGTTCGCCGAGGACGCCTTTGAAGAACTTCAGGAGTTCTTGAACGAGCTGACCACCGAGCATGCGCCGGCGCTGCCCGAAACCGAGAAGGCTGTCCCAGAGTTCCTGCGGGAGCATCTTGACCGCACGGACGCGGCCGTCGCCGAGTTGGGCGTCCCTGACGATGTCTTGGCCTCGATTGCCGCGGTCGGCATGGTCGTGACCTCGTGGCGGAACCTCCTCGAGCCCTGGCACTACCTGTTCACCGACGCCCAGATGTCGTGGATGAGCTTCATCGCGACCCGCGACATCATCCCGCATATGAACCCCGCGACGAACCAGCCCGATTTCGCCGCCATCGAACAGATCCTCTGCGACCCCGACCGTCTGGTTCTCCCTGGCGTCCCTGCGCACGACGCAATCGGCCCGGCCTGGCCCTCCATCGCCCGCCGCATCGCCGCCGAGGTCAGGCAGTGCGAGAAGGCGGGCTACACGGCGAGGGCGCTCGCCAGTTGGGGCGGCACCGCCGGGTCGCGATGGTGGGGGCGCCCGGACTGGGAGGATCAGGCGCGCGCGACCGCAGACCATCTCGGACTTACCCAGTACCGCACCCGCCAGTTGATCCGTGAGCCTTGGAAGCTCCCGTTTGAGATGTGGGAGAGAGCGATCGAGTTCCAGAAGGAAGTCCATTGCCAGCGCTGAGGCCCGAGGATCTGCGCCTGGCAGCCAGTTGGCCTACTGATGTTCGACGGCCGAAGGCTGGACTGCGGAGCCGAAGGCGACGCCGGTCTTGCCGAGACATAGATCATGCCCGACTTGGCGATCAATTTTCAGGGCCGTTCCGCGGCGACGGCGATCCGCCTGTTGAGCGCCAGCCTAATTTGGTGGCGGTAGGCCAAGGTGCGCTTTCGCGATCTCGGCGGAGAATTTCGAGCCGAAGTCGACGCCCACATCTATTGCCGCCGTAAGGAATCGCCTCCATTTCGAGGCCTCAGGGTGGTTCGGCTGCACCTGCAGCGCAATCAATACCTGGGCAAGGACGTCCCCAAGCTGCTCTCCAAGGTCGTCGAGCTGCGGCACTGACGCCTCGATTCTCGCCGCCGGATATCCCGAGACCAGTTGGCGCCCCTTTTCGGTGATGCTCTTAATCCAGGCGATGCTGCCGTTGAAGCCTCGTTCATCCTCGATATAGCCGGTAGAGGCCAACCTGGCCAGGGCGGCTGGCACTTCCTCGCGAGGTACCGACGGCACGAGAGGATGCACGGCGTCGATACCGACAGCGCGACCGCTTCGATCGAGGGCTTGGCAGGCGGCACGGAGGACTGGTAGATCGGTCGTCTCCCAGAGAGGCGTGGATTCATCCATCTCTCCTTTGTACCGCCTGAGATCCGATTTTGCGATGCCCGAGCCGCGATGCCGCTGTGGGCCAACCCTTCGACGATCGAGAAGAGGCTCAGCCACCCACGCGGTCGTTAATTGCCGCAGTGGTCTCCTCGTCCCCGGACCGGTCGCAGGTGCACTCGCTGGTCAGGCGGTGGTTCTGGTGGCATGTTGGTGTGATGCGCCCGGACTTCAGTTCCTGTGCGTACCAATCCAACAGGACTCCGGCGACTTGATGCGGGTCGATGTTCTCCCGCAACGTACTCGACACCCGGATGTTCAAACGCTTCCTCGGCATGGCCGCCCCTTCTCGAACCCGTCGGCATTCCGAAAGATGAGGTTTTGACCGTACTGCGATTCTCGGTCGTCTTTATGGTGCGACAGGCGCTGGCTGCCTTGCAGGGCAAGAAAATAGGGATCCTCAACATGAAGATCCCTAATATACTCAATGTCCGTTTGTGGAGCTTAGGGGATTCGAACCCCTGACCTTCTCATTGCGAACGAGACGCGCTACCAACTGCGCCAAAGCCCCGAGCGCCGACAACTTTAGCACAGGGCGCAGGCCGCCTTGCGGGCCCGGACTGTGGCGCGGGTCTCGATCAGATCCAGGAGTCGAGCCACATGCGGGAGCGCCAGTCGTCGTAGTTGAGCGGCTCGCCGGTGTAGACGGGCCAGAAGTAGGCGAAGCACAGGACGACCACGGCGACGAAGGCGCCGGCGATGAGTGCGCCGGTGAGTCGGCGTTCGGGTGATCCGGTGGGGGGACTGCCGGGTCGGTGGCGGCCGATGATCATGCCGAGGGCCCAGGTGACCGCTCCGATGAAGAAGGGCACGGCGGGGGCGGTGTAGAAGAAGAACATGGTGCGGTCGGGGTAGGCGAACCAGGGGAGGATGCCGGCGGCGATGCCGACGAGGAGGAAGGAGGCGCGCCAGTCGCGTTTGTAGAGCGCCCAGGCGGCGACGGCGGCGGTGGCCGGGAGGAAGGTCCACCACAGCAGCGGGGTGCCGAGGAGGAGGATCTCGGCGGCGCAGCGGCCGGTGTCGCAGGGGACGTCGGAGCTCCAGTAGAAGACGACCGGTCGGAGGTTGAAGAGCCATTCGAAGGGGGTCGACTGGTAGGAGTGCTCGGAGGAGAGTCCGGCGTGGAAGTCGTAGACGCTGATGTGGTACTGGAACCAGTTGACGAGCGCGCCGACGACGGGCGGTTCGGCATGGCCGCGTTCGGCGAGCCAGTGTCGGTAGGACCCTTGGTCGTTGGCGAACCAGCCGGCCCAGGTGGCGAGGTAGGCGCCGATGGCGAGCAGGCCGAACCACAGGTTCTGGACGAATTCGTAGATGAGAGTGTCGCGGAAGGGTTTGCGGGCGCCGGCGTCGACGCGGAGCCGCCAGTCCCAGATGATGAACAGGGCGATGCAGGCGATGATGTACCACAGGGCGCTCCATTTGGTGGACATCGCCAGGCCGAGGAGGACGGCGGTGGTGATGCGCCACCAGGGGAGGCCGAGCCGCGGTCGTCGGCGCCTGGGGTCGAGGCCGTTCTCGATGGCCGCCAGCCAGTCGGCGCGTCGCCAGTCGCGGTCTCTGACGGCGCAGTACATGGCGGCGAGGATGAGGGTGGCCAGGAAGATGTCGAGCAGTGAGGCCCGGGAGAGGACGAAGTGGCTGCCTTCGACGGCGAGGAGGAGTCCGGCGGTGCCGCCCAGGAGGGTCGATCCGGTGAGGCGGCGCATGAGGACGATGAGGAGGGCGACGCCGATGATGCCGGCGGCGGCGGCGCTGATGCGCCAGCCGGTCTCGTCGTAGCCGAGGAGTCCTTCGCCGGCGGCGATGAGCCATTTCCCGAACGGCGGGTGGGCGACGTAGGCCGATCCGTTGGTGTCGACGTTCCATTCGACGCCGTGTTCGAGGACGGCTTTGGCGTCTTGGGCGTAGTAGACCTCGTCGAAGACGAGGCCTTTGGGGTGGTTCAGGCCGATGAGCCGGAGCACGGCGGCCAGGCCGGTGACGGCGAGGGTCACCAGGACGGCGCGGCGGCGGTCGTCGGGCAGGCGGGATTCGAGGCGGGCCCGGACGCTCGGTGTGGGTCCTTCGGGCAGGGGCGGCCGCCATGCGGCGGGCGGCGCTGCGGGCCGGACTGCGGTGGCGCTCACCGGGGTGAGTCTATGGGGTCAGCGGACCAGTTCGGTAGGGGGCGTGAAGTCGCCTTCGCCGTCGCGGTCCCATTGGTCGGCGAGGATGTCGGCGACGGCGTTGGCGGGTTTGCCGGTTCTGGCACTGCCGACGGGGTTGCCGTAGGTGTTGTCGGGGTCGGCGATGAACGCGGCGGCGGCGGCGTTCGGGGTGAAGCCGACGAACCAGTTGGTGGCGTTGTTGTCGGTGGTGCCGGTCTTGCCGGCGACGGGTCCGTCGACGGCGCGGCCGACCTGTTCGGCGGTGCCCCAGGTGCAGTGGCCTTCGGCGGCGCCGTCGCCGGTGGGGCAGCGGGCGGCGTCGACGGCGGCGCGGGCGACCTCGGGTTCGAGGACCTGTTCGCATGCGGTCTCGAATGCGATGGTGCTGCCGGTGCCGGTGACGGCCGAGGTGGCCGGCACGGGTCGGCAGTAGGTGCCGTCGGCGGGCAGGGCGGCGTAGGCGGCGGCCATGTCGAGCGGGACGGTCTGGGTGACGCCGAGGGTGAACTGGCCGTAGTAGGCGGCCGATTCGCCTTGGGTGAATTTGAGGTCGGAGGCGTGGCGGAACTGGATGCCGAGTCGTTTGGCGACGTCGATGGCCTTGTCGGCGCCGACGCGTTCGACCAGTTGCACGAAGTAGGTGTTGACCGATTCGCCGAAGGCCGTCCACATGTCGTAGGTGCCGACTTCGGAGGTGGAGGCGTTCTTGGGGCACCAGTAGATGCCGCAGGAGGTCTCGCCGCCACCGGTGCGGTAGTTCGACTGGTACTGGAAGGGCGCGTAGATGTGGGTCGACAGGGGCATGTCCGCTTCGAGGGCGGCGATCATGGTGAACATCTTGAACGAGGACCCGGCGGGGTAGCCGGCGAAGCTTGAGTTGCCGCTCAGCAGAGGGGTGGTGGTGTTGGGGTAGGTGCCCTTGCCGTACTCCTCTCCGGCGGTGTTGGGGCCGTTGTCGGAGATGTCGTTGGAGTAGTTGCGGTTGACGGCCATGACCTGGATCGCGCCGGTGCCGGGTTCGACGACGACCGAGCCGAGGGCGTATTCGGAGCCGGTCGGCTCCTGCGCTTCGATGGCGTCCTCGGCGGTCTCCTGCAGTCGCACGTCGAGGGTGGAGACGATTTCGTAGCCGCCGCGGTAGAGGCGGGCCTTGCGTTCCTCGGGGGATTCGCCGAAGTCCTCCTGCCGGGCCCACCAGCGCTCGAAGTAGTCGACGAAGAACCCGTATTCGGCGTCGATGGCGCCGCCGGAGGTGTTGTTGGCGTCCTGGGGGTTGAGCGCGAGGTCGGTGGCTTTGGCTTCGGCGCCTTCGGCGGCGGTGAGGAAGCCGACGGCGACCATGCGGCCGATGACGTGGTCGCGGCGGGCCTTGGCGGCCTCGGAGGAGCCGTTGATGGGGTCGTACTGGCTGGGCGACTGGACGAGGCCGACGAGCATGGCCGCTTCGGGGACGGTCAGTTCGGCGGGGACTTTGCCGTAGTAGACCTGGGCGGCGGCGCCGATCCCGTAGGCGCCGTTGCCGAAGTAGACGGTGTTGAGGTAGTTGGTGAGGATGTCCTCTTTGGGCATCTCTTCTTCGAGGGCGAGCGCGTAGCCCATCTCCCTGACTTTGCGTTCGACGGTGACCTCGCTGGCCGCGGCGACCTCTTCGGGGCTGGTGGCGGTGTAGGAGAGGACTTGGCGGACGTACTGCATCGAGATGGTGGAGGCGCCTTCGGAGGTGTCGCCGGAGGAGATGTTGGTGACCAGGGCGCGCATGACGCCTTCGGGGTCGACGCCGTTGTGTTCGAAGAAGTTGGCGTCTTCGGTGGCGACGAGCGCCTCTTTGACCGAGTCGGGGATCTGCTCGTATTCGAGTTGGACGCGGTACTGGTCGCCGAAGGTGGCGATGACGGTCTCGCCGTCGGCGGCGTAGAGGGTGGAGGATTCGGGGGCGGGCGGCAGGACGAGGTCTTCGGGGAGTTCGAGGACGGATTCGGAGCCGACTTTGGCGACGCCGCCGAAGCCGCTGGCAAGCGGCAGGAACGCCAGGCCGGTGACGAGTCCGAAGGCGACCGCCACCGGCACGAGCGCGAACATGGCGCGGCGCTGAACGTCGGTGATGGGTCCGAACCAGGTCTGCGCCACCGGTTTCGAAGATGCACTCACGCTGTCTCCCGTGGGCCCTATAAGCGGGGAAGGTCGGTCAAATTCAGTTGGCCGCCGCCCCGGTGCGGAGTGGGGCGCGGCGGGCCGAGTCTTTCGAGCTCATGAACCGGGGGCGGCCTTTACTCTACGACCCGCCGGCGGGCCCCGGGCGGGGCGTCGGCGGTCCGTGTGCGCGATTACAGGCGCCGGTTCACCAGGCGAAGGCGAGTGCGGCGGCGAGGACGGCTCCGGTGGCGGCCCAGCACAGTCCGATGGCGGGTCCGCGGCGTTCGTAGAGGCGGGTGGCGCCGCTGGCGGCGGCGAGGGCGAATCCTGAGGCCATGAACAGGGCCATGGAGGGGGCCCAGCGGAGGAGGAGGCCGGCGTGGCCGCCGATGTAGGCGCTGGAGGCGTCGGGGCCGGTGGTGCGGGCGGTGAGTTCGCGGCCGATGTCGCCGGCGGTGACGTGGCCGGTGAGGCGCAGTTCCTTGGTCCAGGTGCCGGTGGTGAATTCGCCGGTGCAGCCGGGGGCGAAGCCGCCGCTGCAGGAGGTGACGGTGACGGTGCCGGTGTGGCTGTGGCCCATGGTGATCCAGAGGGCGGGCGCGCTGACCCAGGCGAAGAACATGAGCAGGCAGGCGCAGACGAGGGTGCCGGCCAGGGCGGTGATGAGGCGGCGTGGTCGTCTGCGCGGGGCCGTCCGGCCCCGGGTGCGGTGGCGTTCGGTGTCGGCGGCGCGTTCCCAGACCGCGCGGATGGCGTCCATGCCGTCGGTCTGCGCGCCGATGGGGCTGCGCTGCGAGGCCAGACGGGGCGCCGGTGTGTCGGCGCCGGTCGCGCGGTGTGTTCGGGACATACGGGTATTTCATCATTGGAACGGCGTTGCAGGGCGGAATCGGGGAAGACTCGCCGTGTCGGCTCGGGCGGTGGGGCGCGGACGTTGGAGGGCTCGGGGCCGGTGCCGATAACATGGGGCGCATGACTCACGTATTGACCGCGCTGGCCTGGCCTTATGCCAACGGCCCTCGCCACATCGGACATGTAGCAGGTTTCGGGGTTCCCGCCGACGTCTTCGCCCGTTACATGCGCATGCGCGGTCATGACGTGCTGATGGTGTCGGGCACCGACGAGCACGGGACGCCGATTCTGGTGCAGGCCGACAGTGAGGGTCTGGCGCCGGGGGCGGCGGCGGCGAAGTACAACCGGGTGATCGTCGAGGACCTGCATGCGCTGGGGTTGTCGTACGACCTGTTCACGCGGACGACGACGGGGAACCACTACAAGACGGTGCAGGAGTTGTTCCTGACGCTGCACGCGAACGGGTACATCCTGCAGAGGAAGACGCTGGGGGCGATCAGTCCGTCGACGGGGCGGACGCTGCCGGACCGGTATATCGAGGGCACGTGCCCGCACTGCGGTTTCGGGTCGGCTCGGGGGGACCAGTGCGACAACTGCGGTCGGCAGCTGGATCCGACCGACCTGGTCGACCCGGTGTCGCGGATCAACGGGGAGACGCCGAAGTTCGTCGAGGAGGACCATTTCTTCCTGGATCTGCCGGCGTTCGCCGAGGCGCTGCATTCGTGGCTGGACACGCGGACGGGTTGGCGGACGAACGTGGTGAAGTTCTCCAAGAACCTTCTCGACGACATTCAGCCGCGGCCGATCTCGCGGGATCTGGACTGGGGGGTGCCGATTCCGCTCGAGGGCTGGCGGGAGCGGCCGGACAAGCGCCTGTACGTGTGGTTCGACGCGGTGGTCGGTTATCTGAGCGCGTCGATCGAGTGGGCGCGGCGTTCGGGCGATCCGGAGGCGTGGCGCCGGTGGTGGTCCGATCCTGAGGCGGTCTCGTACTACTTCATGGGCAAGGACAACATCGTCTTCCATTCCGAGATCTGGCCGGCGATGCTGCTGGGCAACAACGGCGAGGGCGCCGCCGGCGGCGAGCCGGGCGCGCTGGGGCGCCTGGAGCTGCCGACCGAGGTGGTCTCGAGCGAGTTCTTGACGATGGAGGGCAAGCAGTTCTCCTCGTCGCGGCGCGTGGTGATCTACGTGCGGGACTTCTTGGAGCGGTATTCGCCGGACGCGTTGCGCTACTACATCTGCGCGGCGGGGCCGGAGAACCAGGACTCGGACTTCACGTGGGCGGAGTTCTTGCGCCGCAACAATGACGAGTTGGTGGCCGGCTGGGGGAACCTGGTGAACCGGTCGATCGCGATGGCGGCGAAGAACTTCGGCCGGATCCCCGAGCCCGGGGAGCTGGAGGAGGTCGACCGGGAGCTGCTGACGGCGACGCGGGAGGCGTTCGACACGGTCGGTGACCTGATCGGGTCGAACAAGATCCGCGCGGCGATCGGCGAGGCGATGAAGACGGTGGCCTCGGCGAACAAGTACTTGGCGGACACGGTGCCGTGGAAGCTCAAGGAGGACCCGAAGCGGCAGGGCACGGTCCTGTTCACGGTGCTGCAGGCCGTGTCCGATCTGAAGACGGTCCTGAGCCCGTTCCTGCCGCATTCCTCGCAGCGGGTCCACGAGCTGCTCGGCGGTGAGGGCACCTTCGCGCCGATGCCGCGCATCGAGGAGGTCGACGACCTCGACTCCGGTGGCGCGACCGACGGGGAGTATCCGATCCTGACCGGCGATTATTCGGCGGTCCCGAAGTGGGAGTCGGTGCCGGTGCGGGCCGGGACGCCGTTGGCGAAGCCGACGCCGCTGTTCGCGAAGCTGGATCCGTCGATCGTGGACGAGGAGATCGAGCGGCTCAGCGAGTAGTGCTCAGGGCCGGGGCCCGCGGGGTCCCGGCCGACCCTATAGGAAATATCCTATATCCTATAGGATTTCAGGGGGCCGGTGTGAGTTCGCTTCGCGGCACCCACTTCTCGTAGACGCCCCGGCGCACCGCTTCGGCGGCCGTGCGCGCGATCGTCTCGGGCCCGGGGCGGCAGAGCCGGAACCGGGCCCAGTCCTCGTCGGCGTCGACCAGGGAACCGGCCACGCCCTTCCACACGGCCTTGGCCGACTCCCTGAGCACCCGCCGCACCCGCACCGGCCGGCCCGGCTCGACGCCGGCCACGTCGATGCGCGGATCGGCCGACAGCGGCGCCCAGTACTGGTCGCCGTACTCGAACAGGCCGATCTCGCTGCCGTCGGTGGCGTAGGCCACGAGCGCCGCCCCTTCTGGCAGCGGCAGGTCCCCGAGGTCGGCGGTCACCCATTCGGGCAGCAGGTGCCCGGCCGAGAGCGCGAACCCGGTGCCCAGCACCGGCATGCCGCGCCGCTCCGACGACGGCATCGACGTCAGGCCCTCGTAGTCGGGCGCGACCGGCGCGTCATAGTCGCCGGCGGCGGCCACGGCCCACCGCAGCGCCAGCGCCCACCGCTGGCCCGGTTCGGTCTCACCGCCCAGCACGCTGCGGGTCGAGGGTGTGCGCAGATGCGCGACGTCCCTGCGCCGGTAGCAGAAGCCGCCGGGGACCGCGGCCGTCTCCAGCACCCGCGCGACCTGCGCGGCGGTCATCGGCCGCTCCATGAGCTCCCCGGCCGCCAGCGGCGAGGACTCCCGCACCCGGTCGAGCAGCACCCGCGCGGCCGGGTCGAGGTGCGGGGTCTGGGTCAGCCGCCGCACGTACTCCAGGTCCAGGCCGGGTGCCAGCGGCACCGTCATCGACCGGTCGTCGGCGACGCTCACCGGCACCCCGTCGCGCAGGACCTCCCCGGCGGGGACGAACCACCGGTGCGGGTACTCGGTGCCGGGGCGGGGATTGTGGACGAAGTCGGGGCGCGGCAGCGGCGAGAACAGCTCCCAGGCCGCGCCGTCGGCCAGCGGCGCGGCGGGGTACTTCTCGCCGCGCCACTCCACGGTCACCATGTCGGGCTGCCGGTCGGCGTCCGCGGAGGCGGCCGGGCGGCGCTGCTGCAGCGCCGCGGCTCGGTTTCGACGGGACGCGAGGTCACGTGTCATGGGCGGCTCGATTCGACGTCTCGTATGCACGGCCGGTATACGGCTGAGCGTCAACCTAAGGTCCGCCTGTCAGCGTCACGTGTCAGCGATGTGAAGTCGACGTTACGGGTCGCACCGCGCCTGAGCGGCAGCGAGGCGGGCGCGTCGCCATGGCATGGTTGAGGCGTGAAACGATCCGATCCAGCGCCCGCGCCCGAGCCGCTCCCGGCCCCGATCTGCGACAGTCACACCCATCTCGACATCGTGGCCTCCGGCCATCCCGCCGACGCGTCGGTCACCCCCGAGCCCGGCGACGAGACCATCCGCGCGCTGGTCGACCGGGCCGAGGCGGCCGGCGTCGCGAACCTGGTGCAGGTCGGCACCGACGTCGACTCCTCCCGGTGGGCCGCCGACCTGGCCGAACTCGACCGCAGGGTCCTGGCCGCGGCGGCGCTGCACCCGAACGAGGCGCCGCTCGTCGGCGACCTCGACGCGGCCCTGGCCGCGATCGACGAGCTGGCCGCCCGCGACCGGGTCGCCGCGCTCGGCGAGACGGGCCTGGACTACTTCCGCACCGGCGAGAGCGGCCGCGACGCCCAGCAGCGGTCGCTGCGCGCCCACATCGAGATCGCCAAACGCCGCGGCAAGACCCTCGTCGTCCACGACCGCGACGCCCACGCCGACGTCCTGGCGATCCTCGACCAGGAGGGCGCGCCCGAGCGAGTGGTGCTGCACTGCTTCTCGGGCGACGAGGCGTTCGCGCGCGAATGCGCCGGCCGCGGGTTCTTCATGAGCTTCGCCGGGAACGTCACCTTCAAGAACGCCGAGCCGCTGCGCGCGGCGGCGTCGGTCGCACCGGCCGAGCTCGTGCTGGTCGAGACCGACGCGCCGTTCATGGCGCCGGTGCCGGTGCGCGGCCGGGTCAACCGGCCCGACCTGACCGCCCACACCGCCCGGTTCCTGGCCGAGCTGCTCGGCCGCGACCTCGAGAAGTGGTGCCTCCAGCTGGGCGAGAACTCCCGCCGCGCCTTCGGCGACCGGTAACTCGAGGTCCAGGACCGCCTCGGCGGTCGCCGAGTCGCCGCCTGCGTCGGTGAGCGTGAACGCGAAGACGTACCGGCCGGCTTCGGGCACGCTGACCTGGCCGCCGAGGACGCCTTCGCGCAGTTCGACGAGCCGCAGCGTGTCGGGTTCGGCGCCCTCGGCGCCCCACTCGGCCTCCCATGCGACGGCCTCGAACGGTTCGCCGTCGGCGCCGGTGACGAGGATCCGCACCGCGTTCGCGCCCGGACGTCCCGGTTCGAGCACCAGCTGGCCCGAGAACGCCTCCGTGGTCACCAGCGCGGCGAGCTCTCCGGTCTCGACCGGGGACGCCTCGCCGCCCTCCAGCAGCGCGGTCTTCGCCGGCACCGCCTGCACCAGTACCGCGACGGCGGCCAGCACGACGCCGGCGAGGACGATCTCGACGCCGAGCAGTCGCCGCAGGGCCGGCGCGGCTCCGGGGCCGCGCAGGACGGCCCGGCGGGTGAGCAGGCCGACCGCGACGATGAGGCCGAGGACGGCGGTCTTGAGGGCCACGAGGTTCCCGTAGCGGGTGTCGGTGAGCGCCTCGAGCGAGTCGATGTGCAGCAGCGCGCTGGCCAGCCCCGCGACGACGAGGGTGGCCAGCAGCCACGGCACGAGCGCCGTCCAGGCGCGGCGGGCGCGCTCGGGGACGTCGGCGTCGCGTTTGAGCGAGTGGGCCAGCAGTGCGGTGATGCCCCCGGCCCAGGTCAGTCCGGCGGCGGTGTGGAGGCCGTCGGCGGCGAAGGCGACGGCGACCGGTTCGGAGGCCATGGGGTGGCCCGAGAGCGGCCAGGTGGCGGTCAGGGCGAGGCCGACGGCGGCCAGCGCGGCCTGGGCGGGGCGGCCGGGCGTCTCGGTGGCGGTGACGAGGCCGCGCAGCAGCGGGAGGGCGATCAGGACGATGAGCAGGCGCAGCAGCGCTGCCATGCCGACGTTGGATTCCATTGCCGATTGGAGGGCGGTCGCTTCGAGGCCGGTGAGCGGTACGCCGGATTCGTAGGCGGCTTGGAGGGCGATGCCGGCCACGGCGGTGAGGGCGACGGCGCTGAGTCCGGCGGCGATCAGGCGGGCGCCGAAGGCTCGTGGTCGGGCGCCGGTGGTGACCAGGACGCCGGTGCCGAGGGCGAGGGCGAGGCCGGCGTAGCCGAGCCAGCGGTTGGTGTAGAGCAGGGCCCCGACGAGGCCGTCGGTGTCGGCGTCGAGCGCTTCGGCGCCGGGCGGTTCGGTCTGGTGTCCGACCGAGAAGGTGTAGGTGCCGGCGATGGGGTGGCCGTCGTGGGAGACGACGCGGTAGCCGACGAGGTAGGTGCCTTCGAGGTCGGCGTCGAGGTCGATGGTGAGGGTGGCGGGATCGTCGGTGTCGGCGATGCCGGTGTCGGCTCGGTCACCATTGGGAGCGACGACGCCGGTCGCCGCGTCTACGGGCGTGACTGGTTCGTTGAACTCGACGACGACCTGGTCCGGTGGCGTGTCGAGGATGTCGCCGGAGGCGGGTTGGGTGCCGGTGGCGGTGGCGTGGGGCCAGGCGGGGGCGGCCCAGAGCGCGCCGGTGGCCGCCGCTGCGAGGCAGAGGGAGGCGAGGCGGGTGGGGCGGAGGCGTGACACGCCGCCGACATTACCGAATCCGTTTCGCGTTTTGATCGATGGTTTGAGGGAGGCGTTTGAACGACATGGGAAAGTCGCAGCGCAAGCAGGCCGCCGAGGCCCTGCGGAGGCGGCAGGAGGCCGAGGCCAGACGCAGGAAGATCGTCTTCGCCGTCGCGATCGGCGCGGCGGTGGTCCTCATCGGAGGGCTGCTGGGGCTGGGGATCTGGATGAACCGCGGGCCGGACTACGAGGTCAACACCCCGGCCGCGGAGACCACCGACGACTACGCGGTGCGGATCGGCGACGGCGCGACGGTCGTCGACCTGTACATCGACTACCTGTGCCCGGCGTGCAGGGATTTCGAGCAGGCCTACGCCGACGACATCCAGGGGTGGGTCGACGAGGGCTCGGTGACGGTGAACTACCACCCGATCGCGATCTTGGACCGGCTCAGCCAGGGCACCGAGTATTCGACGCGGGCCGCTTCGGCGGCCGTGTGCGCCGCCGACGTCGGCGAGCAGGAGTTCCTTGACTACACGGTGGCGCTGTACGAGGCTCAGCCGGCGGAGAACACGCCCGGCCTGTCCGATGAGGAACTGAAGTCGATCGGCGAGGAGGAGGCGGGCCTGGGCGCGGACTGGCGGCGATGCGTCGACGGCGAGACCTACCACGGCTGGGTCCGCGAGGGCACCGAGGCGGCCACCGGCCGGCAGGGGGTGCAGGGCACGCCGACGGCCAGGGTGAACGGCGAGTCGGTCGAACTGGCCGATTTCGCCCAGGAGGTGAACGCGGCGATCGAGGCCGCGTCCTGATTCACCGCATCGCGGCCAGGGCCGCTTCGAGCGAGAACCCGAACGGCAGTTCGAGCCGGTGCCGTTCGAGGAGGTCCTGGTCGGCGAGGAGCTCGGCGGTCGGCCCGTCGGCGACGATCCGGCCGCCGTCGAGGATCACCGACCGCTCGCACAGCTGGAGCGCGTACGGCAGGTCGTGGGTGACCAGCATGAGCGTGGGGGCGAGGTCGCGCAGGAGATGGGCCAGTTCGCGGCGGGCGGCCGGGTCGAGGCCCGCGCTCGGCTCGTCGAGGACGACGATGTCGGGGCGCATCGCGAGGATCCCGGCCAGCGCGGCGCGGCGCTGCTGCCCGACCGAGAGGTGGTGCGGTGGCCGGTCGGCCAGGTCGGCCAGGCCGACGTCGGTGAGGGCGGCTTCGACGCGGCGGCGCAGTCGGTCGCCTTTGAGGCCGAGGTTGGCCGGGCCGAAGCCGACGTCGTCGGCGACGGTGGGCATGAACAGTTGGTCGTCGGGGCTTTGGAAGACGATGCCGACGCGGCGGCGGATCTCGGGGAGTGTCCGTTTGCCGATCTTCAGGCCGCTGACGGTGACGGCGCCTTCGGTGGCGCCGAGGAGGCCGGCGAGGTGGAGCATGAGGGTGGTCTTGCCGGCGCCGTTGGGGCCGAGGACGGCGACGCGTTCGCCGGGTTCGACGGTGAGGTCGATGCCGGCCAGGGCGCGGTGGCCGTCGGGGTAGACGTGGCCGAGTCCGGTGATGTCGAGGGCGTTCATGCGGCGACCGCCGCCCAGACGGCGAGGCCGGCGGCGAGCGCTGGAGGGGCCATGGCGGCGCTCCACTGGCCGGGTCCGGCTCCATCGGGTGCGACGTCGAACGGCAGTCGGCCGGTGTAGCCGCGGGCGGCCATGGCGTGCCAGACGCGTTCGCCGCGTTCGAAGGAGCGGATGAACACGGTGCCGAGGCCGGCGGCGATCGCTCCGGCCTGCCACAGGAACCGGGGGTCGTCGCAGCGGGCGAGCCGGGCGCGGCGCATCTGGGCGACTTCGGCGGCGGTGAGGTGGGCGTAGCGGACGGCGAAGGCGGTGATCTGGAGGAGGATCTCGGGGCAGCGCAGCCGGGAGAGTCCGGCGAGCAGGGCGGGCACCGGGGTGGTGGCGGCGAGCAGGAGCGCCGCCCAGACGCCGAGGGTGGCCTTGGCGATGAGGTTCCATCCGGCCCACAGGCCTTCGACCGACAGCGTCATCCCGGCCCACGCGACGGTCTCGCCGTCGGCGACGAACGGGAAGGCGAGCGCGAGGAGCACGAACGGCGTCTCGACCAGGCTGCGGGTGGCGATCCACTTCGGTGGGATGCGCGCGATCGCGAACAGGGCGAACAGGGCGGCGGCGCAGCCGCCGAAGGCCCACATCGCTTCGCGGGGCGTGGCCACGACCGCGAAGGTGAACGCGACGAGCGCTACCAGTTTCACCTGCGGGGCGAGCCGGTGCAGGGGCGTGTCGCCGGGGCGGTGGAGCCCGTCGGCGCCCCTCATGCGCCTTCGCCGCCGGTTTCGGCGCCGCGTCGGCGGGCCAGGAGCCGGAACAGGCCCCAGGCGATGCCGAGCGCGACCGCCACGCCGATGATGCCGGACAGGGAGCCGCCGAGCATGTCGTTGCCGACGAAGCTCATGCCGTAGTCGGACAGGGGTCCGCCGATCTCGTGCTCGGCTTCGTTCTGGGCGACGCAGGCGCCGCCGGTGATCTCGCCGTCGGCGTCGGTCTGGCAGCCTTCGAGCATGGCCGATTCGAGGCCGTCGGGCGATGAGGAGGCGTACAGGGCCACGCCGCCGGCGAGGACGAGCGCGAGAGCGAGGCCGGCGAGGACGAACCTGGAGGTCTTCATTTAGGCGGTCTCCTTCGCGAGGCGGGCCTGGGGCCGGTCGAGGCGGCCGCCTTGGAGGGCGTGGACGAGGTCGGGGCGGGAGAGGGCGACGGCGGTGACGGCGGCGGCGCTGATGACGCCTTCGCCGATGCCGATGAGGACGTGGGTGCCGAGGATGGCGCCGGCGATGGCGCCGAACGACTGCCCGATCGCTTCCCCGCCGATGGCGAACTGGAGGAGGAACCCGGCCGAGGCGGCCACGACGCCGACGACCGAGCCGGCGAAGACGGCGACGGTGAGGCCGGTGCGGGTGCGCGGCGCGATCTTGAGGGCCAGGGCGATGACGGCCCAGGCGGCGACGGTCGAGATCACGGCCATGTTGACGATGTTGAGGCCCAGGGCCGTGACACCGCCGTCGGCGAACAGGAGCGCTTGCACGGCGACGACCACGGTGACGCAGAGCACGGCCATCCAGGGTCCGAGGAGGGCGGCGGCGAGCGCACCGCCGACGAGGTGTCCCGAGACGCCGGCGGCGACCGGGAAGTTCAGCATCTGCGCGGCGAAGATGAACGCGGTGGCGAGGCCGGCGAGGGGGACGAGCCGGTCGTCGAGGCCGCGGCGGGCCGCGGCGACGCAGGCGGCGACGGCGAGGACGGCGGCGGCCGCGAACGCCAGTGAGGTGGGGATGTCGATGATCCCGTTGGGTATGTGGAGCGCGAGGTCGGACACTGTCTGCCTTTCGACCGGGGTGGTGCCGGGCCGGGCTGGATGCCGGGCGCCGGCGGTGGAATGGAGCCCGCCGTTGGGCTATTGCAATAATTTTGCAATAGCAAGGGGGTGCTTGTCCAGTGGGGGTCGGTCGCAGCGTGTGTCCATCCGGCTCCCAGGCGATTGTCAGGGACGGGCGGTAGGGTCCATTGCGTGAACGTACGACTTCAGCCTGGTGACGCAGCACCTGACTTCACGCTTACGGCCGATACCGGCGACACCGTGACCTTGTCGAGCCTGCAGGGTCGCAAGGTCATCCTGTACGCGTATCCGCGGGCGATGACTCCGGGGTGCACGAAGGAGGCCTGCGACTTCCGCGACAGCCTCGCGGGCCTGCAGGCGGCCGGTTACGCGGTGTTGGGGATCAGCCCGGACGAGCCGGCCTCGCTGGCGAAGTTCGTCGACCGCGACGGCCTGACCTTCCCGCTGCTGTCCGACCCCGAGCACAAGGTGCTCGAGGAGTACGGGGCGTGGGGCGAGAAGAAGAACTACGGGCGCACGGTGCAGGGCGTGATCCGTTCTACCTTCGTGATCGACGAGGAGGGCCGGATCGCGCTGGCGCAGTACAACGTGAAGGCGACCGGTCACGTGGGGCGGTTGAAGCGGGAGCTGGGCGTCGACTGATCGGCCCGTCACTGCTGGGCTTTGCGGCCCTGCCGTTCCATCAGGCGCAGGAACCAGCGGCGGTGCTTGCCGGATCCCTGGCAGCAGACACACGGGTGGAAGCGGCGCTTCCACACCCATGAGAAGCGTTTTCCGGTGCCGCCGCACCAGAGGCATTTGCGCCACGGGTGGATCATGGAGTGGACCGCGCCGTACAGGATGACGGCCAGCAGCGCCACGCCGGCGACGCTCGCGAGCATCTCGGCCCCGGGCATCGATCCGGCGGCCAATGGAGCAACTTCCATGGCGGTATGAATACCCGCTGAAGCGAATATCAATCACCCTGTGTGCACGAGGGGGGACTCGAACCCCCACGCCCGAAGGCACAGGAACCTAAATCCTGCGCGTCTGCCAGTTCCGCCACTCGTGCTCGCCGACCGCGCCGGGGCGCGCCCGCGGCACCGCTCCGGTGAGCAGCAACCAGTGTGTCACACGCCTGTTCGTTCCCGTAGGCTGGTGGATGATGACTCGACCCGACAAGCGCGCCGCCGACGAGCTGCGCCAAGTGAAGTTCACTCGCTCCTGGACCGACCACCCCGAGGGCAGCGTCCTCGTCGAGTTCGGCCGCACTCGGGTGCTGTGCACCGCCTCGGTCACTCCGGGCGTGCCCCGCTGGCGGCGCGGCACCGGGGAGGGCTGGGTCACCGCCGAGTACTCGATGCTCCCCCGCTCGACGCACTCCCGGTCGGACCGGGAGTCCATCCGCGGCAAGATCGGCGGCCGCACGCACGAGATCTCCCGGCTCATCGGCCGGTCGCTGCGCGCCTGCGTGGACTTCAAGGCCCTCGGCGAGAACACCATCACCCTCGACTGCGATGTGCTCCAGGCCGACGGCGGCACCCGCACGGCCGCGATCACCGGCGGCTACGTGGCCCTCCACGACGCGGTCGCCTGGCTCAAGGAGCAGAAGCTCGCCCGCAAGCCCGAGAAGGTCCTCACCACCTCGGTGGCGGCCGTCAGCGTCGGCATCGTCCGCGGCGCGCCCGTGCTCGACCTGCCGTACGAGGAGGACGTCGCCGCGGCGGTCGACATGAACGTGGTCCTGACCGGCGAAGGCGACTTCGTCGAGGTCCAAGGCACCGGCGAGGAGTCGACCTACACGCGCACCGAGCTCGACCAGCTGCTCGACCTGGCCGTCAAGGGCTGCAAGGAGCTCGCCTCGCTGCAGGCCCGGACCCTGGTCTCGTAGCGGCGATGAAGGTCCTGCTGGCCACCCGCAACGCGGGCAAGATCGCCGAGCTGCGCCGGATCCTCGCCGAGGCCGCGCCGTCGGTCGACCTGGTCGGCCTCGACGCGGTCGACCCCTACCCCGAGACCCCCGAGACCGAGTTGACGTTCGCCGGCAACGCGCTGCTCAAGGCCCGCGACGGCCTCCGCCGCACCGGCCTGGCGACGATCGCCGACGACTCCGGGCTGGCCGTGGAGGCGCTCAACGGCATGCCGGGCGTGCTCTCGGCCCGCTGGGCCGGGCGCGCGAAGGACGACGCGGCGAACAACGCGCTGCTGCTCGACCAGCTCGCCGACCTGCCCGACGAGCGTCGCGGCGCCAAGTTCGTGTGCGCGGCCGCGCTCGTGCGGCCCGACGGGAGCCACCTGGTCGTCCACGGCGAGATGCACGGCCGCATCGCCCGCGCCGAACGCGGCGCGAACGGCTTCGGCTACGACCCGCTGTTCATCCCCGACGGCCACGACCGCACCAGCGCCGAACTCGACCCCGACGAGAAGAACGCCATCTCGCACCGCGGCAGGGCCTTCAGGGAGCTCGCGAGCCGCATCTGAGCGGCCCCGCTCCGAGACTTCCCGTATGCCCCGCGCCGCGCGGCCGACTGTGCTGTCATGGGCGGGGGCACCGTCGAGGGGAGGCACCATGTTCGCAGTCACCGGCGCGACCGGCAATCTCGGCCGCCTGGTCATCGAGCACCTGCTGGAACGCCAGGTCGAGCCGCAGCGGATCGTCGGCCTGGCCCGCAACGTCGACCAGGCCGGCGACCTCGCCGACCGCGGCATCGACATCCGTCAGTTCGACTACGACCGGCCCGAGACGCTCGAGCCGGCCCTCGCCGGCGTCGAACGCCTGCTGCTCATCTCCGGCAACGAGATCGGCAAACGGCTCGACCAGCACCGCAACGTCGTCGACGCCGCCGAGCGCACCGAGGTGGGCCTGCTGCTGTACACCAGCATCCTCCACGCCGACACCTCCCAGATCGCGCTCGCCGACGAGCACATCGCCACCGAGCACCGCATCGCCGACTCGGGCCTGAGGCACCTGATCCTCCGCAACGGCTGGTACCTGGAGAACTACACCGGCAACATCGACCAGGTCGTGGAGTCGGGGACGCTCTACGGCGCGGCCGGCAAGGGCCGCGTCGCCGCCGCCTCCCGCAACGACTACGCCGAGGCCGCCGCGGTGCTCCTGACCGAGGACCACGGGATCGACAAGGTGTTCGAGCTGTGCGGCGACGAGCCGTTCACCTACGCCGAGCTGGCCGCGGTGATCGGGGAGGTGGCCGGCACCGACGTGGTCTACCAGAACATGGACCCCGACGCCTACCGGCACGCGCTGGTCGAAGCGGGCCTGCCGCTGGAGGCGGCCACGGCGATCGCCGACGCCGACGAGGGCATCGCTCGCGGCGACCTCGACTCGAACTCCACGGACCTGACCGACCTGATCGGCCGCCCCACCATGAGGCTGGTCGACGCGGTCAGGGGCGCGATCCTCTGAGGATCTCCAAGGCCTTGTCGGCGTGGGCGTTCATGTTCACTTCGCTCTTGACCACGCCCAGGACGGTCCGGTCGGCGCCGATGACGAAGGTCTGGCGCCGGGCGGGCATGATCCCGAGTCTGCGGTTGACGCCGAAGATCTCGGCGACCTCGCCGTCGGCGTCGGACAGCAGCGGATAGCCCAGGGAGTGCTTGGAGGCGAACTCGGCCTGCTTGGCGACCTCGTCGGCGGAGACGCCGACCGGTGAGGCGCCGGCCTCGGCCAGGTCGGCCGCGAGGTCGCGGAAATGGCAGGCCTCGGCCGTGCAGCCCTTGGTCATCGCCGCCGGGTAGAAGAACAGGACCACCGGCCCGTCGCTGACCAGTTCGCCGAGGCTGCGCCGCTTGCCGGTCTCGTCCGGGAGCGTGAAGTCCGGGACGGTGTCGCCGATATCCATGGAAGCCAGTCTAGCCAGTGCTCGCATCGGGACGCGGGGTCGTTTGCGGATACCCCGTTTATATCGATAGACTCGAATATTACAATGGCCATGTACGGTGTGGGTCGCCACACCGGAACATCCAGTACAGCAGTAAGGCGCGGGTTCGACAGAGCCAGGTTGGGAGCGCTCCATGACGACAGAGGAGAACCTCATGTCCACAGCAACAGCCGTGGGCCTGCACAGTAAGCGCCGCAGGCTCATCGCGATACTGGCGCTTGCCGTCGCATCGGCATTGGCGGTCGCCCTGTCGACCGTCTTCACTCAGGAGCGCGCCGAAGCGCACGGCGCCAACGTCTTCCCCGGATCGCGCCAGTACTTCTGCTACTTCGACGCGCTCAGCGAGACCGGTGGGCTCGACCCGTACAACGAGATGTGCCAGCAGGCGCTCGACCAGAGCGGCTCGGGCGCCTTCTACAACTGGTTCGGCAACCTCGACTCCAACGGCGCGGGCCAGACCACCGGGTACATCCCCGACGGCCGCATCTGCGACGGCGGCGGCAGGGGCCCGTACGACTTCTCCGCGTTCAACACCCCGGGCAACTGGCCGAAGACCCACGTGACCAGCGGCGCGACCTATGAATGGCGCCACAACAACTGGGCGGCCCACCCGGGCCGGTTCGACCTGTACATCACCAAGCCCGGCTGGAACCCGAACCAGCCGCTCGGCTGGGGCGACCTCGAGAAGTTCCACACCTTCCAGGACCCGCCCCAGAACGGCGGCCCCGGAGTCGACGGGAACTACTACTACGGCAGCCTCACCCTGCCGCAGCGCTCGGGCGAGCACATCATCTTCACCCACTGGGTGCGGTCGGACTCGACCGAGAACTTCTACTCGTGCTCAGACCTGGTCTTCGACGGCGGCAACGGCGAGATCAGCGGCATCCGCCCGGGCGCGAACCTGCCCGGCAACGACGGCGGCGTGACCGACCCGGACCCGACCGAGCCCGACCCCACCGAGCCGGACCCGACCGAACCCGACCCGACCGAACCCGACCCGACCGACCCGAGCGACGCCGAATGCACCGCCACCGCCAGCGTCAACAGCTGGGGCTCGGGCGCCACGGTCACCATCACGGTCACCAACAACGGCGCCTCGGCCCTGAACGACTGGATGATCCACTGGATGTGGCCGCCCGACTCGGGGATCACGGTCACCAACTCCTGGAACGCCGAGCTCTCGGGCCAGGGCGACATGCAGATGGCCGGCCCGGTCGACTGGAACGCCAGCGTCGCCGCCGGCCAGTCGATCGACTTCGGCTTCAACGTGAACGGATCGCTCACGCAGATGCCGGAACTGGACTGCATGGCCTGACCGAAATCAACGAATAATCATCACATTTCGGCTCCTCCTCTCGGGGACGCACTGCGATACTGAACGCAGGCGCACTCGGGGGGAGGAGCCATGTCAACGGCAGCACCGACCGGCACGGCCCGCGGCGAACCGATGGACGCCGCCACCCGCGCCGGCTTCGTCGTCCGCTCCCACATCGGCGACCAGATCGACGCCCTCGGCCGCGCGATCGCGCTCACCGAACGGCACGAGACCGGATCGGTCGGCCGAACCTGCGCCATCGTCCACCGCATCCGCACCGCCGTCCGCGGATTCCGGCACCTGTTCATCGACTCCCCGCGCGGCGGACCCGAACTCGACCGCCTCCAGGCCGCACTCAAACACGCCGAAGACCTCGAGGCGCTCCGCGACCACTTCACCGACCGGTTCGCGCAGGCCGGCCTGGCCGCCGGCGAGTACCCGCGCTGGCACCACGCGCTCGAATCGGCCCGGACCGACGGCTACCGCGAGGTCGACCGGATCAGCTCCCAGGCCTGGGTCGCCGTACTCCTGGAGCAGGTGCGGCTGTTCGCCGACCACGCCCGCTTCGCGCCCGACGGCCTCAAACCGGCCTCATCGCTCATCGGAGTCCTCACCCGCGCCAAACACCGCCTGCTCGACGCCCACGCCGGCCAAGGACACGCCCTCGACCTGGAAGCGGCCCGCGAGCGGACCCGCGAGGCCGCCCGCGAAGCCCACGACCTGGCCGCGACCGTCCGCCCCGCGCTCGGCCGGGCCGTCGACGACCTGCTCATCCCGGTCACCGACCTCGAACGCCTGCTCGGCCGGTACCGGCTGTCGGCCATCGCCAGGAACTGGCTGCTGCGGCTGCCCGCGGCCGACCGGGCCGAGCGCCTCACCGCCGGACTGCTCGACCTCGAACGGCGCGAACTGCTCGAGCTGAGCGAAACGGTCGACGAGGCCGCCGCTGCGATGGCGCGGCTGTGGCGCTGAGCGGCTCCCCCGGTCACTCCTCGCGCAGCACCGCGGCGAGATTGTCGAGCCCGATCGGCCCGAGGTTCAGCGCCCTGGTGTGCCAGGCCTTGAGGTCGAAGTCCGCTCCGGCGCGGGCCCTGGCCTCGTCGCGGGCGGCGATCCAGGCGCGCTCGCCGAGCTTGTAGCAGATCGCCTGCCCCGGCCAGCCGGCGTAGCGGACGATCTCCGGGTGCGCCCGGTGCTCGGCGATGCGGCCCCGCTCGCGCAGCACCTCGAGGGCCACCTCGAAGTTCCACCGCTCGCCGTGCCGCTTCGCCTCGGCCGGCGGCAGCGGCAGGTCCAGGTGCCAGCCGATGTCGATGACGACCCTGGCCGCCCGCAGCGCCGATCCCTTGAGCATGCCCAAGCGGGTGGCCGGGCTGGAGTGCCAGCCCAGTTCGTCGGCGAGGCGCTCGGCGTACAGCGCCCAGCCTTCGGCGTGGCCCGACAGCGAGCCGTGGACCTTCGCGAACCGGCTGAGCCGGTCCCCGGCGACCTTGGTCTGGCCGATCTGGAGGTGGTGGCCCGGGACCCCTTCGTGGAAGACGGTGGTCAGCTCGCCCCACACGGTGAAGCGCTCGCGCTCGGCGACCGGCCACCAGGTGCGGCCCGGCCGTGAGAGGTCCTCGCTGGGGCCGGTGTAGTAGGCCGAGCCGGCCGAGGATCCGTGGACGAGCTCGACGTCGAGCTTCATCAGGCGCGGGTCGATGTCGAAGTGGACGCCGTCGAGCGCTTCGAGCGCCCGGTGGTGCTGCTCGGTCAGCCAGGCGAGGTAGGCCTCGTCGTCGGCCAGCGCCTCGGTGCGGTCGAGGTGGGCGACGACCTCGTCGAGGTCCGCTCCGGGGAGGATCCGGGCGGCTTCGGCGGCCATCTCGTCCTCGATGCGGTGCAGCTCCTCCCAGCCCCACCGGTAGGCCTCGTGCGGGTCGAGTTCGGCGCCGAGGGTGCGGCGGGCGTGGAGCAGGTAGCGCTCCTCCCCCACCGCGTCGGCGCTCTCGGCGTGGGGAGCGTAGTCGTTCTCGAGGTATTCGGCGGTGGCGCCGAACGCGGCGTAGGCGGCCGCGACCGCCTCGCTCAGGTCGCGCGACTGCGGGCCGTCGCCGTAGGCGGCCAGGTGCTTGTCGAACACGCGGGAGTCGGCGTTGCGGCGGGCCTGCACGGCCCCTTCGAGGACCTGCCGGATCGCGACGGTCTGGCCGGCCTCGACGCCGGCGTTCATCGTCTCGCGCCAGGTGGCGAGCATCTCGGGGATGGCGCGCACTCGCGCGACGACGGTGCGCCACTGGTCCTCGGTGCCCCTGGGCGCCAGGTCGACGTACGAGCACAGGCTCTGGATGAGGCCGTACGGAACCCGCAGTGCCCGGCGCCACTCGCCGGCGTCGTACAGCGCCAGCTCCGTCTCCAGGCGCTCGGCCATGTGGAGTCTCGCGAGATCGTCTTCGGGCCCGGTCGACTCGAGTCCTCGCAGGCGCTCCAAGGTCCGGCGGGCCGATTCGGCCCGCTCGGCCTCGGCGCCGGGGCCCAGATCGGAGGCGACGCCGAAGTCGCCCTTGATCCCGAGCATGCCGGCGGCCATGGGGTGCAGCCGGGCGAACGAGGTGATGTACTCGTCGGCCAGCGCGAAAATCGGTGACGTCATGGCCCCTAGCTTACCGCCCGGCTAGTGCCGGTCGGTGGCGTGTTCGTCGCGGGCGGTGCGGCGGGTGGAGAGGGCCACGGCGCCGACCAGCGCGGCCAGCAGCAGCAGGGAGAGCACTTCGAACGGCAGGACCCAGTCGGCGAAGACCGCTTCGCCGACGGCGGCGGCGTCGCCGCGGCCGCGTTCGGCGAGGCTGATGCGGGTCCAGCCGAAGGCGCCGGTGAGGACGGCGGCGAGGCCGAGTCCGGCGCCGCCGGCGATGAGCGCGCCGGGGGTCCGGGCGCGGTCGAGTTCGTCGGAGGGGTCGGTGGGGGCGTGGGTGAGCATGGTGGCGAACAGCAGGAGGACGACGATGGCGCCGACGTAGATGAGGACGAGGACCCAGGCGAGGAATTCGGCGGTGAGGACCAGGGCGGCGCCGGCGATCCCCGCGAAGGCGACGGCGAGCCAGAGCCCGGCGCGGACGATGCGGCGGGTGGTGACCACGGCGAGGCCGGCGCCGAGCGCGACCAGGCCGAAGGCGGTCAGGAGGAGGTCGGTGAGGGTCACCGGTCACCGCCGGAGTCGGGCAGCGCCGATTCGGGGACGGTGTCCATCCATTCGCCGAGGTGCTCCTTGTCGTGGAGGAGGTCGCGGATGTCGCCTTCGGCGTAGTCGAAGTCGGGGGCCCAGAACAGGGCGTCGAAGGGGCAGACGTCGACGCAGATGCCGCAGTACATGCACAGGGAGAAGTCGATGTCGAACCGGTCGAGGACGTTGACTTGGCGGGACCGCGCGGCGCCCTCCTCCTCGACGGTCTCCTTGTGGGAGTCGATGTAGATGCACCAGTCGGGGCATTCGCGGGCGCAGAGCATGCAGGAGGTGCAGTTCGGTTCGAGGAGCGCGATGACGCCGCGGGTGCGTTCGGGCAGGTCGGGGCGCTGCTCGGGGTACTGGCCGGTGACCGTGCGGCGCGTGGCGGTGCGGGCGGTGGCGGCGAGACCGCTGATGAGGCCGCTCCCGGGAACCTTCATGCCCTCATGGTCGCAGATCGGGGGCGGGCTCGCTACCCGGCGAGGCCGCCGATTCGGTTCAGATCCAGCCTTGTTCCCAGGCGTGCTGGGCGGCGGCGTGCCGGGTGCGTTTGCCGAGTTTGCGCATGGCGGTGGACAGGTAGTTGCGGACGGTGCCGGGAGCGAGGTGGAGTTCGGCGGCGATCTGGTCGATGGTGCCGCCGCCGCGGGTGGCGCGGAGGAGTTCGAGTTCTCTGGCCGTCAGCGGCGATTCGTCTTCGGTGAGCGCCGAGGCGGCGATCTCGGGGTCGATGTACCGCTTGCCGGCGTCGATGTCGCGGATGATGCGGGCGAGCTGCTCGGCGGGCGCGGTCTTGGGGACGAAACCGGCCGCGCCGGCGGCGAGGGCGCGGCGCAGGACGCCGGGGCGGGCGTGGCGGGTCACGAGCATGACGTTGGTGCCGGGGCGGGCCCGGCGGATGCGCTCGGCGGCCCACAGGCCGTCTTGGGGCGGCATTTCGAGGTCGAGGACGGCGATGTGGGGAGCGTGGATCTCGGCGAGGGCGACCGCTTCGGTGCTGCTGGAGGCCTGGGCGACGACGGTGATGTCGTCCTCGAGTTCCAGCAGCGCGGCGAGCGCGTCGCGGATGAGGGTCTCGTCGTCGGCGATGAGCAGTTCGATCACGGCTGTTCCTCGATGTCGAGCGGGAGGGTGCCGGTGAGGGTGAACCGCCTGCCCTCGAGCGCGGCGGTGACGGTGCCGCCGGCTTCGGCGAACCGTTCGGCGAGCATGGCGATGCCGTTGCCGGAGGGATGCTCGGCTTCGGCGGCGCCGTCGTTGGCGACGGTCGCGGTGACGGCCGTGCCGTCGGCGGCGACGGCCAGTTCCGCGGCGCGGGCGCGGGAGTGGCGCAGCATGTTCGTGGTCGCCTCGCGCACGAGGAGCCCGAGGAGGCGCTCGGCGCCGGCCCGCAGCCGGGGCGCATCGGCGCGGACGATCGTTTGGATGCCGGCCGAACGCAGGACGCGGCCCGCGGAGTCGATCTCGTCGGCGAGCGAGACCTTCCGGTAGCCCGAGACGACCTCGCGAGTGTCGTCGAGGGCTTGGCGGGCGAGGGCCTCGACCTGCTCGAGCTCAGCCTCGGCGCGGGCCGGTTCGCGCTCGACCAGGCGGCGCGCGAGCTGCGCTTTGAGGGCGATGGCCTGGAGGTGCCCGCCTTGGATGTCGTGCAGCTCGGAGGCGAAGCGGAGCCGTTCCTCGGCGACGGCCAGCTCCCCGGCGACGGCGCGGGCGTCGTCGAGGCGTTCGGCGATCTCGTAGAACCACCACTGCCCGATGACGCCGCCCAGCACCGAGGGGGTGAACAGGAGACTGAAGACGACCATGGAGCCGTCGGCCAGTCCAGCGGCGGCGATCGCGATCGAGGCCAGAATGATCACGCCGCTGGACAGCAGCGACGACCGCAGGTGGCGGCCGCGCCCGTACTGGAGCAGCCGCGCCGCCTCGAGGATCACGGCCGAGGACACCCAGGCGCCGCTGATGTCCCGCTCGACGGCCCCGATGGCGAGACCGGCGGCGACGGTGACCCATCCGGCCGCCAGCAGCCGGCGCATCGTCCGCGACCCGGTCCGTTCCAGGAACACCCACAATGCCGCGGTGCCCAGGACGCCGGCGGCGAGCAGGAGCACCGCCGAGACGATCGCGGCCGGGCCGTAACCGTCGGCGGCGGCGTCGCCGACCAGGAAGAGCATGCCGGTGAACAGCACGAGCGGGCCGGTGGCCAGCACCGTCCAGTACGTGAAGCGGTGGATGCGGACCAGGTCGCGAGTGGGCGGGGACGGGTCGCGGAGCACGGGAAGATTGAACCACCCGCGAGCCCGAAATGACAAAAGTCATCCCGCCGCCTCACATTCGCACACCGCCCGGTGCTGTTTCGGCACTACCGGACCGGCCCCCGCGGCGGCGATGCTGGTGGCATGAGCATCGCAACGCGAAGCGGCCCCGCCGCACCGGAGGGCTCGGCAGTGGCCGCCCGGGACCTGACGTGCCGGTACGGGACGTTCACCGCCGTAGACGGCGTCTCCTTCGAAGTGGCCGAGGGCGAGCTGTTCGCCCTGCTGGGCACCAACGGCGCCGGCAAGACCACCGCGATCGACGCGTGCTGCGGCGCCCGCCGCCCCGACGCCGGATCGGTGCGGGTACTGGGCCGCGACCCGGCCCGCGACCGCCGGGTCCTCGCCTCGCGGGTCGCGGTGATCGGCCAGGAGGGCGGATTCGCCGAGGAGCTCACCGCACTGGAGACCCTGCGGCTGTGGAACGACCTGCACGGGCGGCGCGGCGACCCCGGGGCGCTGCTGGACCGGGTCGACCTCTCCGGCGGCGCGGGCAAGCGCGTGGGCGCCCTGTCGGGCGGGGAGCGGCGCCGCCTCGATCTGGCGATGGCGCTGGCCGTGCGCCCGCGCGTCCTGTTCGCCGACGAGCCGACCACCGGCCTCGATCCGAAATCGCGCCGCACGGCGTGGACGCTACTGCGGGAGCTGGTCGACGCCGGGACCACCGTGCTGCTGACCTCGCACTACCTGGACGAGGTGGCCGAGCTGGCCGACCGGGTCGCGATCATGGACGGCGGCGCACTGGTGCGTTTCGGGACCGTCGAGGAGATCACCGCTGAGCACGAGGCCGCGATCACCGCGCGGGTGCCGCGCACCGTGACCGGCCTGGACCTGCCGGTGCTCGACGGGCGGCCGACCCTCGCCGACGGCCTGCTGAGCGTCCGCACCGCCCAGCTGCAGCGGGACATGCACCGGCTGCTGACGTGGGCCGACTTTCAGGGCATCGAGCTGGAGGGCCTGACGGCCCGGCCGGCGTCGCTGGACGAGGTGTTCGCCGAACTGGAGACGGGGATGGAGCGATGAGGACGACCACCGTGGAGGACGACCGGACGGCGCGGCCGGCGGGAGGACCGGCCTGGTGGCTGCTGGCGCGCGCCGAGGCCCGATTGATCGTGCGCAACCGGACGGTGCTGCTGTCGGCGGCGGTGATCCCGGCCGCGTTCGGTCTGGGCCTGATCTTCTTCGACGTCGGGTACCTCGTGGGCGCGCCGGGGGCGCTGGCGGCGATGCAGATGATGTTCCTGCAGCTGTTCGGGGTGTACATGACCGCGACGATGACCCTCGCGGCCCGAAGGGGCGGGCTGTACCTCAAGCGGCTGCGGACCTCGCCGGTCTCGACGGCGGGGATCGTCGCGGGCCTGACGGTGCCGCTGGTGGCGCTCACCG
Source organism: Glycomyces halotolerans (assembly GCF_054779575.1). NCBI lineage: Bacteria > Bacillati > Actinomycetota > Actinomycetes > Glycomycetales > Glycomycetaceae > Glycomyces > Glycomyces halotolerans. The sequence continues at coordinate 698 of NZ_BAAGXZ010000027.1, read as the reverse complement.
GGGTGCAGACGGTGCTGGTGTACGCGGCGTCGGCGGCGGTGAACGGCACGTCGCCGGCGTCGCCGCCGGTGCTGGCGGCCTCGTTCGCGCTGTCGTCGGTGACGATGATCGGCTTCGGGTTCCTGACCGCGGCGTTCACCTCGACTCCGGAGGCGGCCCAGTACACGGTGATGCCCGGTTTCGTGGTGCTCATGGTCGGCATGTCGTGGGTGCAGGTGACCGATGCGGCGTCGCTGGGACCGCTGCCGCTGCTCATCCCTGGGGCGGCGCCGACGGCGCTGGCGCGGGCCGGCTGGGACGGCCCGGTGGACTGGACGGGCGAGGTCGTGCTGGCGCTGGCGATCGGCGCGGGTGTGGCCGCGGCGGTGTGCTGGGCGGCGGCGAAGCGGTTCCGCTGGCAGCCGAGGGGTTGATGGTTGAGAATGGCTCGTGTTTCCTGGTCCCGCAGGGGAATGCGTGTCATTTCTCCCACCTTCGGGTGATGCCGTTCCGGGTCCGATCTAGGAACGTGGCCGGGGGTGGGTCTTCGACTTTCGGGCGGTGCGTGGTCGCGGTCTTCTGGCGGCGACCGCAGGGTGAGAGGGCGGTCGGGGTTTGGTTCTCGGCTCTCGGGCAGTGCGTGGCGCGGGTTTCTTGGCGGCGACAAAGAGGCGGCGGGGCCTTTGAGGCCGTGTCCTCGTGGCCGGGTCCGGTGCCGG
>NZ_BAAGXZ010000026.1:0-49395 GCF_054779575.1 Glycomyces halotolerans | reverse complement strand
GTGCTGCGGCTGCCTCGGCTGCGCCGCCTGCGTGGGCGGGGCCCCGCCGCGCGCCGGCGATTCCGGTGGCGGGGTCTGGCCCGCGCGCGCAGGTGAGGCCGCGCCGCCGTAGACGCCGGGAGTCGTGGGCTGAGAGGGCGGCTGCTGCGGTCCGGTCCGGGGGCCCTCGGACGGGCGGGGCGGCGAGGCCGGCGCGCCCGCGCTGGGGCGGGTGACCTTGACGGTGCCCTCGTCGTCTTCGACCGAGGGGCGCTCGGGCCGCTCGCTCTGCGGCTCTTCCTCGTCGTCGCTGTGGTGGCGGCCGCCGCGGTAGGCGCCGCCTTGATAGGTGCCGCCCTGGTAGTTGCCGCCGCCGTAGACGTTGCCGTTGCGCTGGTCGCTCATCGGGGACCTCCTCCGGTCGGGGCGGAAGCGTATGCGGCGGGCCCGTGTTCGCCGTCGAGTCGCTGCAGCCGGACGCCGAGCTGGTCGGCGACGTTGAGCATCTGGTTCTGGGCCGACTCCCATGAGGCCTGGTCGAGCGCCAGTCGCACGACCGCGTCGACCGCGAGCTGGCGGCCGGTGACGCGGCCGTCGGGGTTGACCTTGCCCGAAGCCCCAGCAGTGACCACAATGGAGACGGTCACGAACGCCGCCGGGACGCCCGACAGGGCGTCGACCGTGCGGTGCAGCGCGTTGGCGTCGCTGGGCCACTTGGTGACCCGGTAGGCGACATGCCGAAGGCCGTCGGCGTACCAATGGCTCCAGTCCTCGGCGGTGCGCTCACCGGGAACCGGCGCGAACGCCACACCGAGCGACTGCTGCACCGCCTCGCGGACGCCTTCGCCGTCGAGGATGCGGTTGGGGACGCCGACGTTGCCGAGCAGCTTGCTGACGCGCTGGGACGTCGAGGCCAGCGCCTTGTAGACGCCGTCGACCTCGCCGCCGCGCTCGGCCGTGGCCTCGCGGGCGTCGCGGGCGCCGAGCCTGACGGCCAGCCACGCCTTGTGGTGCACCACCGCCGGGTAGTCGCCGAGCAGTTCGCGGTACGAGCGGGCCGCGGCGCTGTCGTCGTAGGCCGCCAGACCGACCGGGGTGGTGTGGCCGACCAGCTGCACGGCCGTCACCGGCACCGACGTCTCGTCGAACAGCCGCTCCAGGCGCTCAAGGGGAATGGCCTTCGTGCCGTCGTCGGTCGAACCGATCTCGATGACCGAGAACCAGCCGCCGTTGTCGTGGCCGATGCCGACGTTCTCGTCGCGGTTCTCCACACCGGTGATGCCGAGGTCGGGAGCGATGCGGTGCAGAACCTCGGTGAGCTGCTCGGGATCGAGCGAACGCACCCGCCGACGCAGCCGCGAACGCAGCGGCACGGTCTGGTACCACCAGTAGTCGCCCTTGCGCCAGAACGCCAGCACCAGGATCAGGAGCGCCACCGCGCCGCCGGCCACCTGGACCGGAAGCGAGAACGCCAGGCAGGCCAAGGCGATCGTCAGCGCCACTTCGACGGCGATCAGTTGCGCGACGGTGAGCGGCCCCAGCCTCCCCGAGGAGCGCGTCGTGAACACGACGCTCTCGTCCGGGACCGGGCCGCCCTGCTGGTCCTGCACGGACGCGGTGCCGCGAGCTTGCTCTTGCCCCTGCAGCATCGTCATTGGCGACGTCTCCATCATGAAGGTGAGTGGTCGTACCTATCGTAAGCGGACAAGTCCACTGCACGGTGGCCACCCGAGCCGCGGTGCACGGGCCATTCGGCCTGGCGCCCCGACGTTAGACTGACCTTGTGCGATTCCTCCCGCGTTCTCCTCTCTATACAGCGGCCGCCGCGGTCGCCACCGCCGGCATACTGCTGCTGACGGCGACCCCCGCGTCGGCGCAGGCCGACCTGCGCGACTGGGCCACGGGAGCCGGCTCCGGACTCGACCAGATCCCATGCGAGCCGCCGGACACGCCCGGTGAGCCGATGCACGGGGCCCCATGGCACGTCGACGCCAGCGGACTCGAACTCGCGCACCAGTACAACCAAGGCCTCGACGGCGAAGGACAACCGGTGAAGGTCGCGGTCATCGACTCCGGAACCAACGCCGACCACCCGACGTTCAACGGCAACGTCCTCCCCGGAGGCGACCCCTACGACCCCGACTCCGACGCCCAATGCGACCTGGCCGGACACGGCACCCAGGTCGCCGCGATCATCGCCGGCGGCCACGACGACGTGGGCTTCATGGGAGTCGCCCCGAAAGCGCAGATCATCCCGTTCCGGGTCTACCCCATCGGCGATGAAGGCGGCAACGACCCCGAACGCAGCAGGCACATCGCCTCCACCATCAACGCCGCGGTCGCCGCCGGCGCGCAGGTCATCAACATCTCCATCGCGGTCATGCACACCGCGGAGCTCGAGGCCGCGGTCGACAACGCTTGGGAGAACAACGTCCTCATCGTCGCAGCGACCGGCAACGAATCACTGTGGATGGACAATGAGAACAACCGCCTCGAACCGAAGGACGAGGTGTACTACCCGGCCAACTACGAGAAGACCATCGCGGTCGGCGCCTACAACCGGATCGGCAACCTGTTCGGCCAGGAGAACTTCGGACCCAACCTCGACCTGATCGCCCCGGGAGTGGAGATCACCGTCCCCTCGCCCAGCGGCGAAGGCTACGTCCCCTCAGTCCAAGGCACCAGCTTCGCCGCACCCCACGTGGCAGGCGCGGCCGCACTGCTCATCGGCGAATTCGGGTCCACCGTGGCCACTCCCCAATGGATCACCGACCGGCTCATCGCCACCGCCACACCGCCGCCGGACAAGTGGAACCAATACCAAGGCCACGGGCTGCTCAACATCCCCAAAGCGCTGACGGCCTCATACGACCTCGGCGACGAGAAAACGGCCGCGCCGGTCGACGTCGAACCGCGCCAGCTCGAACCGCTGGCGATCAACCAGGACCCGCTGGCGACCGAGAAGACCATCGCCTGGTCGAGCCTCGGCGGCGCCATCGCACTGATCATCCTCGTCCTGGTGCTCAAAAAGGTCATCCCCCAGGGCCGCCGCCGGCGCTGGCGTCCCGGCACGCGCGACGCCGACCGGCTGCCGGTGAAAGCCGAAGGGGAATCGATCTAGCACTCCTGCCGACAGCAAGAAACCCGGGTGATCCGCGATCGACCCGGGTTTCTCTTTCTCGATGTGGAGAGGAAGTCTCGGTAGGTGGTGGTTACCCGAAACGCGCCGCGTTGGCCGCCTCGGTCTCCGCGTAGCGCTGCTTGGCGTTGTTCACCGCGTTGCCGACGCCCTGGAGGATCTCGTTGATCTTCTCGAACGCCTGGTCCCACTGCAGCTTGGACTCCTCGTAGGCCGCCTTGTCGGAGCCTTCCCAGTCCATGGCGTCGAGTTGGCTGCGGAGGTCGGCCAGCGTGCTCTCCATCTCTCCGGACTGGGAGAGGATCTGCGAGTGCGCCGCTTCGAGCTCCTCGTAGCTCATTGCGATACGAGTCATTATGGATTCACCTCTTTCCTAGAGAGTAGGGATGTCCTAGAGTTCACCGTCGTAGGCGCCGAAGTCCGCGCTGGACTCGGCGTCCTGCTCGGCGGTCGCAGCGGCGCTGGAGTCGAGCTGGTCGGCGATGTCCTGCAGGGCGTCGAGCAGCTTGGCCGCGTTGACGTCCCACTGCTCCATAACGCGCTGGAAAGCGGCCGCGCCAGAACCCGTCCAGGAAGCGGCGAGGTCATCGCAGAGCGCCTTCAAGGTGTCGAGGTTCCCGTCGACGGAAAGCTTCGCGTTAACAGTGTCGATGGCTGCCTGGCGGACTGTTTCTTCGTCCATTGCGACACCGGCCATCGTTCACCTCCTAGTGATTGAACCGGGGCTGAGGCGCTAGGGAATCTAGGCCGTCAGGGGTATCCCAGTGAGTTTTTTCGATCGATTCCGCAGTCACCATAACCCGTCCGTGCAAACTCACCGGGCTGGCGGTGCGCCTCTCAGTTTACAAGCGGTGACCCATCGGCTGTATCCCCGGATCGTGCCAAGCCACCGCACCTCGTGACAGACACACCCCATGCGCCCGTAGCGGTCCGTCTCCGACGAACCACCGCCCGTCGGCATCGGGCACGAGATCGACGGCGAGAAGGTCCTTGAGAATGTGCCGGACCCATGAGGCTTCCGATTCACGGGACAATCAGGCCATGCCCCCTCGGTTCGCCTGCGCTTTTCGCCCGCCCGGATCGCCATGAACGTCTGCTTCGGTCTCGTGGGAGCCGTCCTCGGGATCATCGTGACGGCCGGCGCACCGCCATTATTCCTGGCCGCGGTCGCGCTGCTCTTCGCCGCCGTCATAGTCGTGACGGCGTTACTCTTCCACACCGGAGCCCTCGCCTACGCCCGCGTGACACCGCAGAGGGCGACCTACCGCCTGGTCGCCGGTTTCATCCCGATCAACCTCTCGTTCGCGGTGCTTCTCCGACATGGCGACACCATCGTCGTCACCAACGACGGCCTGTTCATCTGGCGCTACCGGGGCGGCGGCTTGGAGCGGGTCGCCATCGACCCCGGTACAGCCGACCCCGATGACTGGGCGGAACTCCGAGCCCGGGTCGCCTCGATCTGGCCCCAGCCGCCCGCCCACTCCCCCCTCGGCGCCGACACCGCGCCCCGGGCCCGCGCCGATCTGGCATTCCCCTCGTTCAAGTTCTGGGGGCCCTGAATCCGGCACATCCAGGAGATATGACGTCGGCCACCTGCCACGCTCCTACTCGCTGGAGGCGGTGATCAGGTCGAGGGACGCTTGAACGGGAATCCGACGGACAGCGGTCCGGACTCGTCGGACCGCCGTCGACTTCCAGTCGGCGGCCGGCAGTTGGGATTGTGGTGCGCGCCTTGCGCACACCCAAAAGCGTCACACACCCTTCTGACGAAGATCAGGCATTGACGCGCCGGTCGCGCACGAACGTCTAGACCCAGGCTGAGCCTCTTGGCTCGCAGATGGATCACGACGTCCCAGCGCTCTCCACATCGGCCACGGCGCAATCTCCCCGATCCGTGCCAAACCGAGTAATCCCGTACTGACCGGCTTGCACCGGATCGCTATGCTGGACTCAGTACAAGGTGAGTGGCCGTGCCCATCGACTGCGAAGCTTCGGCCCGCACCCCCATCCCCTGACCGAACTTCCGTTCACCGAGGTGGTTACACATGGTCCAGTACCTCGCCGATGGCACGCAGTACGTGCAGAACAACGATGGCACCGTCACCGTCGGCACCGGCAGCGAATCCGTCACGATGACCACGGAAGCCTTCGACGAGTTCATCTCCAAGATGGAGAGCACGATCACCGATCTGGGCTACACCAAGAGCATGGTGACGAACCATGAAGTCGTGCGAATTCGAGGTGAACTCGACTTCATTCCCGATCCGGCCATGTTCCAGCGGGTCGACGCGCTCAACCTCAAACTCGGCACCTTCGACGACGCCAAGGAGCTCGCGGAGGTCTACCGCGAGAACTTCTACAAGGGCAAGGCGGACCAGATCGAGCGGATCTACCACGGCTACGACACGGGCAAGGTCGTGAGCGAGGAGATCGCCACCAGCTATGTCGACGAGGACGGCAACGTCGCAGCCGACATCACGACTGTGGACAGTGGCTTCGATACGAACGAGGGCATCGACGACAGTGATGTCCACGAAGCCGAAGAGGTAGCCGAGCAAGAGGCGGAAGAGTCGACGGACGATCCGGCCGACGAGCAGCCCGGCACCGACCCTTCCGAGAACGCATAAGCCCGGCTTACCTGGTCCAAGCCCCGAGGAGAAAGTCGCACGATGGCACAAGGCAAAGGCTTCGACTACTACCGCAACACTTATACGCACGAACAACTCTGGGACATGCTCTTCACCGACGCGGATCCCTGGAGCGTCGAGCAAGCCGGCTCGCTGTGGAGCACCGCCAAGGGCGGTCTCGAGCGCGCCCGCGAAGAGCTGGAGACTAACGTGCTCGACCTACGGAACGAGTGGACCGGAACGGCAGCTGCAGAATTCCAAGGCCGTATGTCGAAGGTGATCGAATACAGTATCGCGACTGAGGATGCGCTGGGAAACGCCGCTGATCGCCGTATCCCAAGTATCGCAACGGCACTGGAGACTGCACAGTCCAGCGCACGAGACGAAGACCTCTACCCGCGGCCCGAACACGAGGACTACCAGGTTTGGCTTGAAGAGGTCAAAGGAATGGAGTACGGCACTCCAGAGGAGGAGAAGGACCGCACCAAGCTGAAGCGGGAGCACGGACAGTATCTGTCCGACCGGCACGACTCGATGGCTCGTGTTATTGCGACACTGGGTGATGAGTACGCGGCGCAGCGAGAGGATCTCGAAGATCCTCCTCTGCCTCCGCCGAGTGGCATGCCTGGCAATAACTCCTACCAGCCGCCTACCGGCGGGGTCTTCGGCAACGACGGCCTTAATTCCGGCGGCAGCGCTCCGGGTGCTCCCGGCGGCGTCGCGGGTGGCGTTGCCGGGGGCGGTGCCATGAGCTATACCAGTGACGGCCTCAACGGAGCGGATCCGGACGACCTTGAACCGGTCGACGGCTGGACACCCGGCTCATACGACGATGTCGACTCCCCGATCCACGGCGGTCTGGCCGGCAGTACTGGATTGGTCACTACTCCATCGGGGAGCCTCGGCGGCTCGATGACGACCAGCGGTGTCGGCGGCTCCAGCCTTGCTAGTACCGGTGGTGGTCTGTTCGGGCCGGGCAAGACCGGCGGTGGTACAGGCTCGACGGCAGGCAGGGGCACTGGAACCGGAAACAACAGCCCCGCTCGAAGCGGTGCGAAGTCGGGCAGCAGCAGTACGCGGGGCAGCGGCTCGAATTCGTCCGGCCGCGGTGGAAATTCGGGCCGTGGCATGAGCAACCGGGGCACCGGACCGCGAGGCGGGACTCGCTCCGGTTACTACGACGATGACGAGGACGAAGAGACCACGCGCGAGACCTGGCTGAGGGAAGACGACGTCGACTGGGGTCGCAGCCGCGTCTCTGAGGACGAGATCGACGACTGACAGCCAGTCCCTTCAGCGAAAAACACGCGGGGCCGGGCGGCTAAGCCGCCCGGCCCCGCGTGTTTTTCGCTGAAGGGAGCATAACGGCCAGTTCTGGTGACCCTCTCTTCGTACCGATGAATCTGTGGTTCCTGTCCAGTCATAACTTTCAACGAACGAGACTGGAGGCCACAGCCCATGCCCTATCGCAGTACCACCAGACCGCGGCCGAATCGCCGTGCGCCGCTGTGGCGAATGATCCATGACGAGGGGGGCAGCGCTGGAGTCTGACCTGGCCAGACTCAGCGACAAGGAGTGGTCGACGCCGTCCCTGTGCGCCGGGTTGTCAGTTCGCGAGGTGCTGGCGCATCTTACTGCCGGCGCGAGTCTTGGCTGGGCACGGTGGATGGCCGGCGTGATCAAATGCCGGTTTGATTTCGATAAACAGGTGACGATGCGGCTGTCCGAGCAACTCGGGCATTCGGGTTCGGGAACGCTCGGCCGGTCTCGGCGAGCACGACCAAGGCAATTCCACCCAGGGCCATGCTCGGCGAGACGATCGTCCATGGTGAGGACATCCGCCGCCCTCTGGGGCTCGGGCACGCCTACCCCATCGAAATGCTCACCGAACTGGCCGAATACTACCGAAGCACCGACTTCGTCATCGTTGCGAAGAAACGCGTGGTCGATCTAAGACTGGTCGCCGAGGATGGGCCGTTCACTGTGACGAACTCGAAGGCGACGGCGTCCCAACGCTCCGCGAACGCTGCGACACCATGAGACACCGCAGAGCCAGCCGTTCCCGGGAATCAGGGCATGACTCGCTGACTGAGACCTAGCCGCTGCTGCAGACGGTCATCCTGCTCGGGCCCCGTTGCACAAGGCTAGCCTCGCGAATTCGGATCACTCGGCCCCGAAGGCGGGCTCGGCTCGTGCCCACTCGGAGGCGAACCATAGCTCTGCCGTCCTCCCGTGGGAGGTGGGCTGTAGGCCTCAGGGTTCAGCGAGGTGAACTGCTGCTGTGCCACCGGTGCTTGCTGGAAACCGTTCTGGGAAGGTCCTGGCTCTGGCACGAACGGACTCGCTGGTCCGGAGCCGCCAGGAGTCGCAAGTCTGCGTCCCCGGCCCCGAAGTACCAGCCAAACTGCGATGGCCGCCCCGACCAAGACTATTGCGGCAGTGACGACAATAATCGTGGATAGCCCCGAATCCGACTCTCCAGCAGCTGTACCCCCTGCTTCAGTTACCTCGGGTTCGTCGACAGCCCCGTCCGTGTCCCCACCTTCGGAGGAGGCTTCATCATCAGTGCCAGCACCGCTGGCACCGGCCTCTCCCATCGGGTAGCCAAGCGGATTCTCTTCGACGCTTTCTATCCCTTCCGCATGGACGGCCGCGTCGGCGTTGACCAAGCCGTACCCGACCGCACCTGATCGTGTGCCGTTGCCGTCACCGGCAGTCATGATGAGTCGCTGAATGATGTTGCTGGCGTCAAGATCCGGATGAGCCGATGCGATAAGAGCTGCCACCCCTCCAGTGATCCCGGACCCGAGCGACGTACCCCCACCGTTCTCCTCATACAAGTCAGGGTTCGCATCCAACCCGTTGCCATTGTCGGGGACTGGGTGCAGCATTTGGTCTGCTGGCGCGGCCACTACTACCTCTGGACCTTTAGTGCTGGTCGCGAGAAATCCGCCTTCTCGATTGGTTCCAGTTACAGCCACAACTCCCGGGATCGATGCGGGATACGCGACGTTGGCACCAGCTTCGTTGCCCGCAGCGGCCACTACCACCACGTCCTTATCGATCGCGTACTGAACCGCCTCAAGTATTTCGGCATCTGGCTCGACATCATGTACGCCCCACGCCGTCACGATGATATCGGCGCCATTGTCCGCAGCCCAACGAATTGCGTCATGATCCTGAACGGTATCTCCGCCGCCGAATTCGCCAATGTCCATGCCATTACTGCTGCGAACCGGAAGGACAGTCGCCTCGGGAGCTACGTACAGAACTCCAGCTGCGACGTGAGTCCCGTGCCCCTGCCTGTCATGCCAAGCATCTTCTTCGTCTGAGTTCAGCGTCGAATGCCCGCGCAGGACATCTTTGTCCTCAAAGAAAGGGTGCTCACCGATACCCGAGTCGACCACCGCGACGGTTGCGCCTTCACCCTTGGTGGTCTCCCACGCGCCTCGAGCCTGCACTTGGTCGATTGCCCAGGCGTTGGCCGATGTCAGTTCATCATCCTGAGCCAGAGCGACACTGGGGGCGGCGACTACGGCGCCGACCAGCGCCAGCGAACTGAGGCTCGTGACCAGCGCGGCGCGGAAGCGGCCGAGTTTCGTTCGGCTGCTTCGCCTCACACGGCTGAGGCGTTCACAACAGCAGGGACCGCCTATTCGAAGTACCTGGTAGAGAGGTGTTGCCATGCGTATGGCCCCTTCCGTACGTTCATAGCCGCGGAGCTGTCCGCTCTGTCCCACAAGATACCGGACCAGCCCCATCCCGGCGAGCCCCACATCAGCGCACGCCTTCAGTCTCTCAGTGCCCATCGAAGCGGTTCTTGCGGGCAGCGGCTACGACTCGGCTTCCTTCCGAGACTGCCTGCGCTCCAAGTCGCTCGAACCGGAACATCCCGCAGCGGGGCGGCAAGAAGATCATCGGCCTGGGCACGATCCGGTGGATGGTAGTGCAGTCGATTGCCTATCTCCACCAGTTCAAAGGCCAAGACCTCCGATCGCTAACTTGATTTTTAAGCTTTGCTTGCGGTTCAAGCGGTTTCGACGTTGTGCGAGGGTCTTGTCGCGTTTGGCTTTCTTGCCGGGGTCGCGGATCGGTGCCTTGTGGCTGTTGGGTCGGCCCGGAGGGCGTCCGGGTCCGGGCTTGCCGGCTTTCGGGACGCTGGTCAGGCGGGTCAGGTGCGCGTGGAGGTCCGGGAAAGCCCGGCGGACGCGGGCGGGGGTGAGCCGACCCGGTTTCGCCGGGGCTTCCCAGGGCAGGCGCAAGTCGGCGGCGAGTGACCTCGCGGCGGCCAGCTGGGTGAAGGCGGCGATCATCAGCCAGGTCCAGCGGTCGGCGGCTTCTGGATCGCGGACCTGGGGCACGGTCCAGCCCAGGGTCTGCTTGAGAAACCGGAAGGTGTGCTCGACGTCGAAGCGGCGCAGCCAGGCCGACCAGAGGCTGTCGAGGAGTTCGTCGTCGATGCTGCGGGCGTTCGTCCAGAGCCAGACCGGCTCGGGTGTGCCGGTGTGGGGCAGGCGTTCGGACTCGATGCGGATCACGGCCCCCTCGATGATCGGCAGCGTGTCGTCGTGCTCGATCCAGGCCGATCGCTGTTTCAGCCAGGGATGCAGGCCCTCCCACGCTTGCGCTTCGAACTTCCCGTAGCGGTCGGTGTCAGTGACGGTCTGGGCCTCGGGTGTTTCCCAGGTGGACGGGTCGGTCAGGCGGAACGCCGATCCGTGCCGCTGGGGCCGGCCGATGCCGGCATAGGGCGGTGCGGCCCGGTAGAGCACCCGGTCCGCACGCAACCTGCCGATCACGACCACCGGCAGGTTGCGCAGTTGATGAGCCAGGCGCGGGACGTCGTAGCCGGCGTCGACTACGATCGCGATCGGCGCATCGCCTGGGCGGTGCTGCCCGGCCGAGGCAAGTCGCTTCACGCATTCGCGCACTTGGACGGCCGTGATCTCAGCGGCGTCATCGTCAGGGTCGAGCCGCTGGGCGTCGAGGATTTGCGTCCATGAGGTCGAGCCTGGTTCGACGGCGGCGATGAACGAGTAGGCCCACCCGGGCACCATCTGGTCTTGTCCGCGGCCGTGTCCGGTCACATGGCAGTACAAGCGCCCTGGCGAGCAGTTCGCGTCCGGGCGCAGCCACGCGGTGACATCGACCGCGAGCACGATCCGCCCGCGCACCCGCTTGATCGGCCGCTCCGCCAGCAGGCACCGCAGTCGATCAGCGTCAACGCCTCCGCAGTTGAGGGCGTCATAAAGTCCGCCATGGCCGCGTCGGAACACTCCGGCCAGCGACAACACCGGCAGCGAGACCACCGGGCCGCCCGAGCACAGTAGGGCGTCGCCCAGTTCGAACAGCGCGTCGGCCCGAGCGGTCAGGCACCCGTAGAAGCCGACGCGGAACGCCGCCAGCGACCCCACGCCATCGGCGGGACCATCATCAGGAAGAATAGACAACCGAAGCCCTTGCTATTTGAGACTCTTTGTGTAGCAACAAGAATCATCAAGCAAGGGCTTCACTCGTGTCCACTCGGGGTCGCCTCACCAGCACACAAGCTTAAAAATCAAGTTAGCCCCGAGTTCTGACCAGACCCGGCCGGAACAAAATGTCCCGATCGGCTGCCTACGGGCTGGAAGAGCCACTGCGCGCCGTAGCTAGGCCAGAGCACGTGCGTCCGATATGCCTGCCTGCCAGGCGTTCACGTACTGCACCAGTTGCGCAATTACGATACGCTGCGTCATGACCAAGTCGCAGCGCCGCGTTCCGGTCATCCCCCACCAGCAGAACACCCCCGCCCGGAGAGGCATCCCTCTGTGAGCCCCCAGTACGACCCTGACGCCATACGAGATGTAGGCAAGTGGACTATCCCCACCCTGGCCACCGCATACGAGCGTTTCGAATCGCTCGTGGTCCAAGCCGGAGCCGAGCTCGACACCGGTGGCGTCTCCGAGGCCATGTCCAGAATCTTCACCAACTATCACCTGCTCTTGCGCAACGCGATCGCGGAGACCCAGGAGAACTACGCCGGACTGGGGCCGAAGCTGGTCGCGATCGCCGACGATGACGAGGTCAGCGACGACGAAGTGACCCGAGAACTCGAGAACCTCGGACAGGACGTGTCGTCGGACTGGTCCGAGCAAGGCTATGAACCGATGGGCCCGGGCGACGATACGGAGTCGCTGGAGGCGGCGCCGAGCGCCTATGACGCCGAGCTCGACGGCGAGCAGAAGAACGAGGAGGACTGACTCCCGTGGGATTCTGGAACGACCTCATCGAGGCCATCGACGACATACGTGGGCCTTATGACATCCATAGGGTCCCCACTCGCACTGAAATCGAAGCCTTCATCGACACGTTCGAACCTGCGGTCCGCCACGCGATGCTCAGGGAGGCCGCCAAGGAGCGGTACCCGGACTACGGGGACTTCATCGACATGTCGGCCGACGAGTGGGAGCGCGCGAAGGACTCAACCGGCGAGTACCGGGAATTGCCGAATGCCGATGGAGGGTTCGACCACGTGCGCATCGCGAAGTGGCACGATCAGTTGGAGCTCGTACTTCCTACAGCCGAGGGCTTGAACTACTTCGAGTTCTACAGCTGGAAGCGTCGCGGGCCTGATCCCGAGCTGGTTGTGGACGGCATCCTCGCAGACGGCGAGACGCAGACCGTCAACTTGATGAGCGACCTGCGGGACGCATGCGCTGAAGCCCTCGGTTCGGCAGACCTGAACCGCTTGCGCCACACCGCCGAACAGCATGCCGACCTTTACGTCGCGCTGGATGCCGCCGTCGACGAGCTCGCGGGAGCGATCGCAAAGGTCGAGGCGATGGCCGCCGACTGGGAAGGCGAAGACGCGGACCGGTTCAAGGAGCAGTACGCGAACGCGATCGGTCCGGCTCTCGACCGACACTCGGCGATCGCCTTGAACCTGCGCAGGGCCGCCGATTCGGATCTTGGCATCCAGGTGGGCCTGACACCTCGCGATCGCCGAGTCGCTCAACCGGGGCAAGGAACGGATCAAGCAGTTGTCCATTAAGAAGGTCTTCGACGGCGACGGAGTCGATGTGCTCACCGTGGCCGGCCTTACGGTCGGCGCCGTGAGCCTGGTCTACGGTGGCACGGGCGTCGCGATCACCGGCCTTCTCGTCGGCGCGGCGGCGGCCGCAGGTGCAGATTTGACGATTAACCCGGAATATGAACGCATCGCCAACAGCGAAGAGATCCGCGTGGCGGCGGAACTTATGGTGAGTGGATTCGAGAAGGCGCTCCAGGATGCGGAGGTCATGCGAGAGGAATGCGCAGGGGGGCTCGATAGTCTGAGCAGAGATCATTTCCGTAAGTATGGAAAGGTCGAGACTGTGCCAGGCTGTGACTATTATGAATGAGGAATGGCATATGTCCACGGCAAGGGCAACGTGTACAGTCCTGATCACCGTAATGTCCATTATCGCCGTAGGGTGTTCAAGGGCAGATGAGAGCCCGAAGCCCGATCGCACGGAACCGACCGAAGTCGAGTCAACGGCACCGGTCCGCCCGGGGCCGATTGACTTCTCTTCAGAAGCCGAGCAGATGTCAACCTGGGACGATACCTGCCAGATCACTGACCCGACCCCGATTATCGAGCGGTTCGACAACGTCCGTTCCGTGGAGTTGAGCGATCGGGTCGTGTCTGTGAATCCAAATGATGACTACAACGAACATGTCTGTACCGCAGATTTGGATCTCGAGACAGGATTCGATCCAGAAACCTATTTGACAATTGCGATCTTCGACTCGAATGTCGAGGCGTTCGACAGGTACTACGGTCTGAGCATCCGCTACCCCTATATCTTCAGTGATGCGGAGGTCGACAAGCAGTACGTTCTCGATGAGGAGTCGTCTTGGAACGCCCTTCAGATCACCGCCCAGGAGACGCCGACCGTTCCGTCCGAGCAGAGGGTGGTGGTGGCGGCGGTGATGCTGGGAGACTTCTACACAGTCGAGCTTCTGGTGCGCTTCGACCCGGACGTACATCAACGCGCCGATTGTGACGCCACTTCCTCGGCAGACTGTACGATCACCGCCACCCATGTCGCCGACTTCCTGGCCACGGATCCATACCTCGAGGACCTCCACGCGAACATCGAGGCGACGTTCGAGCGAGCGCCGTGACCGGCTTCCCTCAGCGCTACACAACCCGGTCGCTCCGCCAAGTTCTGCAATGGGAGCACCTCATTCCAGAGCTCGGCCTTTCAAGCGTGCACGAAGCTATCGAAGATCGACTAGGCGGATCAGCTCGAGATAGTTCAACGGATTCCCCACAGCGGCTGGACGGCCCCCGTCGAGGACTACCTGGCCCACGACGTCGCCGAGGTGTGTCCGGGGACCCGGCCGGTTGGCGCGACTCATCCAGAACTGGAGGCGATGAGCGGGCGGGCGAATCGGTCTGCTTCGGTCACTTGCCTTCGAGGATGTCGCGCAGCGCCGACGACCAGGCATGTGGCTGGTCGAAGTAGGTGATGTGGTGGCCCGGGAAGACGGCGGTCTCTTGTCCGAGTTCGGCAGCCAGGATTGGGGCAGTGCGGCCGTAGTAGTCGCCGGTGTCGAGGGTGAGGCGTCCGGCGGCCATGATCAGATCCACCCCGTTGGACTCGATCTTGGTGGTGTCGGGGCGGTAGTTGACGAACGGCAGCATCTCGTTCTTGATGAAGTGCGAGTCGTTGCTGCCGGTGCGTTCGGTGAAGCCGGCGGGCGTGTGCTCGTAGGCGCTGAGCGGCACGGCCTTGAGCGACATCGAGAACTGGAGGTTCGCCGCCTGTGGTCCCAGCGCGAAGGACGTGCGGTAGACGCTGGCGAACATCCCGAGCCACTTGTCACCGTCGGGCAGCACATGCAGAGTCGGCGGCTCGTGGGCCACGACCGTGCGCAGGACGTCCGGGTGGTCGGCCGCGAGTTCGAGGGCGATGATCGCTCCGCCGCTGTTGCCGAAGACGTGCGCCGAGTCGTGACCGGCCGCCCGGATCACGGCCTCGGCGTCGCGCGCCTGCTGGGCGATGTCGAAGCTGTCCGGGAAGTTGCGGGTGCTCCGTGAGTTCCCGCGCCGGTCGTAGGTGATGACCTGGTAGTCGTCGGCGAGGATGTCGGCAACGTAGGAGTAGAACCCCGCGTCGCCGCCTCCGCCGGAGATCATCAACAGCGGCGGCCCTTGGCCGCGGACCTCGAAGTACAGGTCGTCGCCCTCGGTGGCCACTGAGCCGGTGGTCACCGGATGCGTCGCCTCGGTTGCGGCCCGATCGGGGCCCGAGCCGATCGCTGCGGCAGTCGTCGCCCAAGCGACGAAGAACGCGATCGTCATGCCCGCGCTCACCGCGAGCCGGGTCCCCCTAGTGCGTATACGAACGGTGGTATCGGGTTCGGCCTGCCTCCGAGAGTGGCGGTAGATCGAGACGACGGTCCACATGATCAGGAGCGCGGTCGGGACGGCGACGTCCGAGGCGTTCAAGTCCGGTTGCGGGACGAAGAGGAAGTACAGGTTCACTCCGGCCGCCAGGGCCGCCGCCTGCGGGGGCACGACGAGGAGCGGGC
This sequence comes from Glycomyces halotolerans, assembly GCF_054779575.1. Taxonomy (NCBI): domain Bacteria; kingdom Bacillati; phylum Actinomycetota; class Actinomycetes; order Glycomycetales; family Glycomycetaceae; genus Glycomyces; species Glycomyces halotolerans. The sequence goes on along the minus strand of NZ_BAAGXZ010000026.1, from coordinate 34,092 downwards.
TACGGGTCTTTTCGGCCGACCGGCGGAGAGCGACGATCCGGGGCAGGCTCACGGCACCGACGGCCGCGGCCGGGACGGCCGTGAACGCCAGGTGCAGCCACACGAGGTCCGGAGTCATGAACCAGCTTTGGTCGGTGAGCACGGCGAGGCCGTATCCCGCGGCCGTCGCCATGGCCGCCGCGAAGGTCCCCAGCAGGTTGCGGACTCGGCGCCGACGGCGCTGCGGCGAGGTCGGGGCGGCGAGTCGGCCGGACTGGATTCCCGCGGCCAGCCACAGCGCGAGCGTGAGCAGCGCCAACGGGGCGTCAATGCCATACAGCAATGGCTTGCTTCCTGTTCCGTAGAATCTGCGTCCTTAGCAGTGCTAAGGACTTAGTGGTGCTAACGTATCCGAGCGGAAACGAGCCGTCAACTCGGGGAAGGCGGGCGGCAAATGAATCGGCGCACTATCGCCGCCGCAGGGCTGGATCTGCTGGATGAGACCGGTCTGGACGGGCTCACCGTTCGCAAGCTCGCTGCGCGCCTGGACGTGAAGTCGCCGGCGCTCTACTGGCACTTCAAGAGCAAGCACGAACTGCTCGACGAGATGGCCCAGCTTCTCGAATCGGAACAGGATCGCGAGCTTCCAGGCGAGCACGAAGCATGGGACGCCTGGATGACCCGCCAGGCCCGAGCGCGACGCCGGATACTGCTGTCGCGACGCGACGGCGCCCGGCTGATCGCCGGCAGTCGCGGGGGCGAAGCGGTGCTGTCCCATCTGGACGCCGCGATCGCGGCGTTGCGCACGAAGGGGTTCACCGCCGTCCAGGCCCTGCGTGCGCTGACGACGATCAACTCCTACGTCACCGGATTCGTCCTGGAGGAGCAGGCCGACCGGCAGCGGCACGAGGACACCGGCGAGACGCCGCCTGAAGACATGACCGCCGAGCAGCAAGAACAGCTCCTCCACGCCACACCGGCCTTGGCCGCATCCATCAGAGACGGCGGCGACCCCGGCGGGCCCGCGGCATTCGAAGACGGGCTGCGGATGATCGTGGCCGGAATCGGCCAATCCGTGCCTTCCCCGCCTCGTCACCTCGACTGACGTGCAGCGCCGGCAGCCAGTGCTGAGGACGTCCCCGGGCTTCGCCCGCAATTCATCCTGATCACGCCACAGACGACATAGTCGGCCAAGCAGGCTTCCACTGGCCAAACCAGACCTGCTACTTTGAGTCGCAGTGCGAACACGACACTGTTAGGAAGCAAGTGATCACTCCACCAGTCACCACTGCTCCTCCTCCGCCCCAATGGCACGGCACCACCGGGGCCCCGACGAATGAGGAGTGCGCGCATGTCCGGCGCTGATGTTTTCGTGATGGAGCCAGAGCAGGTCCACCAGGCGGTGGAGGCACTGTTCGCGGTCGAAGCCGAAGTCGACCGAGCCGGCACCACGCTCGCCGAGGCCTGCGACACCGCCGCAGGACCGCTGACGAGTGGAAAGGCCGCGATCGGACCGGCGCTCTCCGCCGCTTCTGCATGGTGGCGCGACTATCGCGTCCGAGGATTCGCCGACCGGGTCGGCAATCTCGGCGAGTATCTCGCCGTCTGCGCCGAGAAGGCCGTCGAGATCGACGAGTTCAACGCCGGCGACTTCGCGCAGTACGCGAACCTGGACCGCTATCCCGGCCGCGAGGCGGCGAACGCTTCGGCTCGTCCCGACTGGTAGGCGGGGTTCGTGATGAGCAGCATGCGTTGGAAGGACCTGCGCGACACCGACTTCGGTGTCTTGGAGTCGCTCGCGGTGACGTGGGGCTCGTACATCACGGCGATGGTCGAACAGTCGGAGGTCCTGACCGAAGACGTGTCCAAGAAGTACCTCGGCGTCGACCACTACGATTCGGCGACGGCCGACGAGGTCCGGAACCACGTCGGGCTGCTCACGGAGAGTTTCGAGGACGACCTCCATGAGTACGCCGCCGTCAAGATCAAAGCCACGCTCGAAGACGCCCACGCGGAACTGACGGCCGCTCAGGCCGAGCTCGAGGAGCTGCTGGAGTCGATCGAGGCCGGCAAGTACAAGGTCACCGGCCCGGCTCACGACCACGACCTGACGCCCACGGAGGAACTCCATGCCGACATCGCCGACCTGACGGTGTCCTCAGCGCTGATGAAGCGGGCCGGCGTGACCGAGTCCGACTTCGCCACCGTTTTCGGCGAGAACCGCGCCAAGCGGCGCCTCCTCGAAGCCGCCGAAGCCGAAGCAGCCGAGCTCGCGGAGGTATTGCGGGCCATCATGTCCCGCGCGCACGTGGCCGATGACCGCGCGGCCGAGACTCTCAGTTCGCTCGACGAGGACCCCGCCGCGCTTCCGCCGCTGCTCGCCGCCACCTACGACGACCTCCTCGGCGACTACGCGAAGGAGAGCGCCGCCCGCGAGGCCGAATTCCTGAGCAAACTGCTAGGAACCGACCCGCCGGCGACACCCGCGGCCATCAACTCCTGGTGGGACGGTCTCAGCGACGAAGAACGCGCCCGGCTCATCGAGGACCGCCCCAACCTGGTCGGCACCACCGACGGCATCCCCGCCGAAGCCCGCGACACCGCCAACCGCGACCTCCTGCAGACCGAGATCACCGGCCTCGATATCGACATCGAAAGGCTCGAACAGCAGCTCGCGCAAATGGAGGCCGACGGCACCGACACCGTCGGCCACGGCCGCGACGAGACCACCGCTTCGGCCTACCGAGCACTGCAGGAGCGTCTCGCCGAGCTCGAAGGCAAGCGCGACAGCCTGGCGAACCTCCAGAACGAGATCAGCACGCCGTTCAAGACCGAAGACGGCCCGAGCCTCGACCACTACCTGCTCTCCTACAGCTCAAAGGCCGACGGCCGAGCGGTCGTCGCAGTCGGGAACCCCGATACCGCCGACAATGTCAACGTCTACGTCCCCGGAACGGGATCCGAACTCTCGAAGCTCGACGGCGACCTCGGCCGAGCCGAGACCATGGCGTCCGACGCATACAGGTACGCCCCGGGCTCCGACACCGCCTCCATCATGTGGCTCGGATACGACGCACCCGACGACGTCGTACCCGACGCCATGGACACCGAATACGCCGAGAACGCGGCCTCCGGCCTGAGCGCGTTCACCGACGGCCTCCGAGCGACGGCCGAAGACGAGCCTTCGAACCTGACGATGACGGGCCATTCCTACGGCTCGACCACCGTCGGCATCGCCGCTCGCGACGCCGGCCTGGCGGCGGACAACATGATCTTCGTCGGCTCCCCCGGCGTCGGCGTCGACGAGGCCGCCGAACTCGGCATCGATCCCGACCGTGTCTGGGCCGGCCGCAACGACGAGGACATCATCGACCTGGCCCGCGACGAGAACGTCAACGCCACCATCGCCGCCGCGGCGGTAGGCGGACCGCTCAATCCGCCCGGCGCTGCCGCTGCGGCCGCAGCGGCACATCTGCTGACCCCGGACGACCAGATGGTGCACGGCACCGACCCCGTCTCCGACAGCTTCGGCGGCAACACCTTCCACAGCGAGGCCACCAGAGACGGCGCAAGAGAGAACCACAGCGCCTACTGGGACAAGGAGAACAATGTCGGCCGAAAGAACATGGCGTACATCATCACCGGCCAGACAAACGGCGTCACATGAAAACACACCCTTCGAGATGCCACCACCGCTCCTGGCCGCGAACCGCCGCGACCTGCGGAACCGCTATGGCCCTAGCGCTGGCAACAGGATGCAACATGTCGAGACCACCTGAGTCCGATTACACCCAGGCAGAGGCCTATGCCCCGATGGAGCGGGCGGTCGGCGACACCATAGCCTCGCTGCCCGACTTCCCTGGATTCACCTTCCGGAGATGGCATGAGCTGCCCTGCAGCCACAACGGCGTCGACGACCCCGACTACACCAGCATCGAGATCACCTACGCCTTCAGCGAAGAGACCTCGAGCGAACCCATGGTGCGAGAAACCTACACGGATCTCCTCCGGGAACACTGGACCAAACTCGGCTACAAGATCATCTGGGACGATCGCACCGAGCTCGACAACGGCCGCGTCGACCGTGAGCTCCAGGCAGAACGAGACGACGACATCGACCTCTGGTACAGCGTGGCCGGCATCGTGACGCTGAAGGTCCAGTCCGGTTGCGTCCCCAAGAGCGGTCCGGGCGAGATCGAGTACATCCCCCCGGCCGGAGGCGTCGAGCCCGGCGGAGACGGCGACGCCGTCGACGAGTACTTCCCCGACGGCATCCCCGAGGCTCAGCGCACCTCCAACGTCACCGACCGCTCTCGAACAGCGAGCCCGCCCGATGGCTGACACGCAGGCGGCGCCACCCGACCGGCGGCCATAACGCCCCGCAGCCTTGCCTCCACTTTCCTCTAGCGAAGGGACTTCCCGTGTCGAACTACCCTCCGGACTCCCGCGGACCCGGCTCGCGCTGGCAGGCGCCTCACCTTGCGGGGCGCTCTCGACCGGGAATGAGCCTCGAGCCTGCGGGCGATGCGGATCCCGCTTCGCACGACGGGCACTCCTACCCGCCGCCTCCCGTGCCGCCGAAGCAGTCGTCCGGGGTGAAGGTGCTCGCCATCGTCGGCGCGCTCGTGCTCTTGCTGGTGGTCGCGGCCGCCGGGACGTGGTGGTGGTCGACGCATGATCGTGCCGGCACCGCTCCGGGGGAAGCGACGGAAGCGGCCGGTGAGGCGCGGTTCGAAGACCACGACGCGGGCGTCTCGTTCGTCCGGCCCGACGGGTGGGAGCCCACGGACTCGGCCGCGCTGATCGACGCGTTCACCTCGTACGTCGGCATCGCGGACGGCTCGGCGTGGGTCGCCACGTTCCACGGCGAGGCGATGACCGATGAGGAGATGTCGTATTCGACGTCGGTGATCGCCGAGGAGAACTCGGAGTACTTCTATCCGCTGGCCGAAGAGCGCGAGGTCCTCCACTCCGAGTCGGCGCGCATCGACGGCCTCGAGGCCCACGATTTCGCCTGGCTGGTCGACAAGGCCGACGACGAACCGATGTACGGGCGCGCCATCCACATCCTGACCGATGACGGCCGTTCGGTGTTCGTCATGGGTTTCGTCCACCCGGATGACGCCGCGCTGCGCGCCGAGGTCGACGCCGTGCTGGCTTCGGTGTCGATGATCGAGGCCGGCTGACCTCTTCAGCGGTAGCGCTCGGGGACGTGGGCGCCGTGGGGCGGGGGCTGGCCGGTGAGGCCGGTTTCGGTGAGCCGCCGGGTCAGGAGGATCAGGCGGGTCGGGAGGAGGTCGGCTTCCAGGTCGCCTTCGGGGGGCTCTTCGGTTTCGTCGGACCAGTGGTCGAGGGTGGTGGTGATCGCTCCGTCGAGGAAGTAGCGGGCTTCGTCGTCGCTGAGGTCTTCGTATTCGGTGGGGATCTCGTCGAGGAGGCGGCCGGTGTCGACTTTTTGGAGGAATGTCGACACCTGGTCGGGGGGTATGGGGTCGAGTTGGGTGATGGCGCCGCAGTCGCCGTAGTCGACGCCGACGAGGAAGCCGTGGTCTTCGTCGGCGCGTCTGAACACGGCCAGGAGCCAGGCCTCTTTGGGTTCGCCCGGCACGGTGATCCTGGTGAATTTGACCGGTTCGACTGGTTGGAAGAGGTCGCCGGCCCAGACGGGGTCGGTGACGCCGGCGGCGTCGAGGAGGGAGTCGGCTCCGCGGGCGAGGTCGGCCAGGTCGGGATCGGGGCCCAGGCTCATGAAGACCAGGAGCGCGCGGGCGCTCGTGTCGCCTTGGAGGGCGACCTCTTCGACCAGGCGCAGCATGGCCTGGTCGGAGTCGAGTTCTTCGAACCCGGCGAGGACGCCGAAGACGGCGCCGCCGGCGAGTTCGGCTTCGAACGGGTCGGTGACGCCGGCGAGGTCGTCGCCGATGGCGGCCAGGTGCGGCCGGACGACGGTGAGGAGTTCCTCGATGTCGGCACTGCGGCACCGCGCGGCCGTTCGCTCGCGGATCCGCTCTCGCCGCCGCCGCTCCCGTCGCCTGCTCATGACTCCATGCTTTCACTTCGATGCCGTACACGGAAGGCCTGGGGCGGATCGGCGGCTATCGCTCGGCGTCGCAGGGCAGGCCTTCGATCCTGTCGCGGGAGGCGGGCACGTCGCCTTGCGGGTCGATGCAGGGCACGGCTTCGGCGACCCGCTCGAGGCAGCCGCTCTGGATTTCGAGGATCGGCCGCTCGCGCAGGGCCAGCAGGAGTGTCAGGTCGTCTTGGCGGTGCGCGGTGATGGTGGGGTCGCCTTCGTAGGTGACGCCTTCGTAGAGGATCTCGTAGTCGTCGCTGCTCCACCGGTCCCTGACGGCGGTCGTATAGGCCTGTTCGGACGCGCCTGTCGGGAACGGGGCCATCTCGTAGGTGATGCGGTACCGGTAGGTCCGCAGTCCGCTTTCGGTCCGGTAGCCGCACGCGGTGACCTCGACCAGGCGGCTTTCGAAGCCGGGGAATTCCGCTTGGCTGACCGCGGCGTTGGTGACCGCCTCTTCCATGCGCGGCCACAGGTCGGATTCGTCGAACTCGCCCACCGGCGGGCCGGTCTGGGAGGCGGCGCCCACCCAGCGGTGGACGTCGGCGGCGACGCCTACGGCGAGGATCGCCGCCATGGTCCACACGGCCGTCTCCAGGCCGATGACGCGGCCGCGTCGGGGTTCGCGTTCCCCGCCGAGCCAGGCCTTGGCCTCGCCGGTCACGGCGATGGCCAGGCCGGCGAACGCGACGGGGCCGACGGTCAGGGCGAAGACCGCTCCTGCGGCCATGGACCGGCCGGGGTCGACGGGGATGAGCAGGAGGATCTGCTGGACGGCGGTGAGGGCTCCGGCCGCGGCGAGGTAGAGCCGGGCTCTGCGGCCGCCGGCGCCGAGCCACCAGGCGGCCAGCAGGTTCACCGGGACGGCCGGTGCGAGCACCATGAGGTACGACAGTCCCCGTTCGAGGAGGTCGGTCTCGACGCCGCCGCCGACCCAGGCGTGCGCCTGCACGGCCCGCCAGGCCCACGTCCACAGCCAGACCACGATCGCGGTCTGGGCGAGCAGCAGCAGGCGCAGGGCCTGCACGCGCATCGGCGGGCTGGTCATTCGGGCACTTCAATCTCGTCGGGGCCGCCGGCCGTGGGTCGGTCGGCGGCCCGCTCGCATGTCAGGCCGTGCCGTTGGGCGGCAGCAGCGTGGTCTGGATGAGCTGTTCGCCGTCTTTGCGGCGCACGAGGGTGCCGCGGCCCGGCGGCTGCGGGCTGGGGCGGAGCTTACCGAAGATCGCGCCCTCCTCCTTGCGGCCGCTCATGAGCAGGCCGGGGTTCTCGAGCTGCTTGATCTGACCCATCACCGGATCCATCATGGACCGGCCGGCGCCGGTGGCGCGGCGGGCGATGATGACGTGGAAGCCGATGTCGCGTCCCTGCGGGATGAGCTCGGCGAGCACGTTCATCGGGTTGTTCCGCTGCGCGACCATCTCGTAGTCGTCGACGATCAGGTACAGGTCCGGGCCGGTCCACCACGACCGGTCCCGCAGCTGCGCCGCGGACACGTCGTCGCCGGGCAGGCGCCGCTCGATCGGGCCCTTGAGGTTCTTGCAGGCGGCCTCGAACTGCTTGGCGCTCATCGTGTAGTCCAGCAGCGTCGGCTTCGAGATCTCCTCGAGCATCCCGCGCCGGTAGTCGGCCATGATGACCTTGGCCTCCTGCGGCGTGTACGTCTCCTGGATCTGCCTGGCGATGTGCCGCAGCAGGTTCGTCTTGCCGCATTCGGAGTCGCCGAGGACCAGCAGATGCGACTCGGCCTGGAAGTCCAGGTAGACGGGCTTGAGGCCGGCCTCGTTGAGACCGATCGGGATGCCCGGCTTGGACCGGTCGACCGCCTGCAGGAACTCGGCCACGTGCAGCTCGCGCGGCAGCAGCCGCACCGGCGGGCACGGGGCGGCCCTCCAGGCCTGCTTGACCTTCTTGACGAAGTCCTCCACGCCCGGCGACAGGTCGTCGCCGTCGCGGATCCCGTCGATGCGCGGCACTCCTGAGAGGAAGTGCAGCTTCTGCAGCGACAGGCCCCGGCCGGGCCGGTTCTTCGGGACGTTGACCTGCGCCTTGCGGTCGATCTCGGACTCCATGTTGTCCGAGAGCTTCAGCTCGAGCTTGAGGCCGAACATGTCGCGCATGTTCATGCGGATGTCGCCCCAGCGGGTGCAGGTGACGATCACGTGGACCCCGTAGGCCAGGCCGCGGTTGCCGATCGCGCGGATCTTGTCGACGAACGGCTCGAAGTCCTCGCGCATGGTCATCCAGTTGTCGATGACCAGGAAGATGTCGCCGTACGGGTCGTCGGCGAACCGGCCCTCGGCCTTCATGCGCCGGTAGGAGCCCATGCCGTCGATCTTGTTGGCGGTGAAGAACGCCTCGCGCTCGTCCAGGATCGTCGAGACCTCCTGGATGGTCCGGCGCACGCCCTCCTCTTCCTGCCGGCCGAACACGCCGGCCACGTGCGGGAGGTCCTCGATGCCGCGCAGCGTGCCGCCACCGAAGTCGAGGCAGTAGAACTGCACCTCGCGCGGCGTGTGCGTCAACGCCATCGAACCGATCATGGTCCGCAGCATCGTCGACTTGCCGGACACGGCCCCGCCGGCGATCGCGACGGTGCCCTGGGCTCCGGACAGGTCCACGATGAACGGGCTGCGCTTCTGCTCGAACGGGCGGTCCTCCTCGCCGAGCACGGCGTGGAGCTTCCCGTTGAGCCCGAACCCGGCCGGAGTCAGGCCCCGCACCGGGTCGACCTCCAGCGGCGGCAGCAGCTGGTCGAGCGTCGGCGGCTCGTGCAGCGGCGGCAGCCACACCTGGTGGGCCGGGCGGCCCATGCCCAGGCAGTTGTTGACCATGACCTCCAGCTCGGAGAGCTTCTCGTTCTCCTCGTCGGCCGCGGTCTGCGGAAGGACCTCCTCGGGCTCTTCCTCCTCCTGCTCCGGCTCCGGCGGCAGCTCCACGTGCCCGGGCAGGAACCGCTGCACCTTGTGCTGCACCGCGGCGATCCGCTCGGCCCGCGAGGCCACCCGCTTCGGCGGCTTGTACGCCCCGCCGACATAGGCGGCGCGGAACCGCACCAGGTCCTCGGTGCCGACCTGCAGGTAGCCGTGCCCCGGCTGCTGCGGCAGCTCATAGGCCGCGCCGGTGCCGATCACGGTCCTCGACTCCTGCGCCGAGAACGTCCGCAGCGCCACCCGATAGGACAGGAAGGTGTCCAGGCCCTTCAGCTTGCCCTCCTCGAGCCGCTGCGAGGCCAACAGCATGTGCACCCCGATCGAACGGCCGATACGGCCGATCTGCAGGAACAGGTTGATGAACTCCGGCTTGGCCACGAGCATCTCGGAGAACTCGTCGGCGATGATCATCAACGTCGGCATCGGGTCGAGCGGCTGACCGGCCGCGCGGGCCTTCTCGTACTCCCACCGGTTGGTGAAGTTCCCGGCCCGCCGCAGCTCCTCCTGCCGCCGCACCAGCTCACCCTCCAGGGCGTCCTGCATGCGGTCGACCAGCTCGATCTCGTCGGCCAGGTTCGTGATGACCGCCGACACGTGCGGCAGCTCATCGAGCGAAGCGAACGTCGCACCGCCCTTGAAGTCCACGAGGATGAAGTTCAACTCCTCGGACGAATGCGTCGCGATCAGCGACCCGACGATGGTGCGCAGCACCTCCGACTTACCCGAACCGGTCGCACCGATCAACAGCCCGTGCGGACCCATGCCGCCGACCGCGGCCTCCTTGAAGTCGATGTCCACGATCGACCCGTCCGGACCCGGCCCTATCGGCACCCGCAGGTAGTCCTTGATCGGCTTCTCCCGCCAATGCACCGCCGGATCCAGCGCCGCGGCGTCATTGAAGCCCAGCATCTCCGGCAGGCTCGACGGATTCGCCATCGGCGAGGCGTCCTCGTCGCCCGACTCGGTCCCCCCGCCGGCGCCCTTGAGCGTCAACCGCCACGGCGACAGCGAACGAGCGATCCCCTCGGCCTGATTGTGCGACAGACGGTCCGGCCGGCCCAGCACCCGACGGCGCCCGGCCTGATCGGTCCGGATCTCCTCCTCGGACACGTCGACCAGCTTGATGTGCGGACCGGGCTTGCGCGGCAGATACCCCGAGAAGTCGAACACCGTCACCCCGGCCATGCCGTCGGCCGCCACTATCCCGGTCGGATCGACCTCACCGCCGTCCAGAATGATCACCAGGTGGCTCTCGCCCTCACCCGAGACCGAACCCGGCGACCACGCCGCACGCCCGTTCAACTGATCGCGCAACGCCGCCTCGAGCTGACCGGTCGAGTTGTAGAACATCCGCACCGGCCCCGCACCATCCTCATCAGACGGATGCTGCAGATGCGGCAGCCACTTCATCCAATGCCACTCCGGCATCCGCTCGTTGTCCGCCACCACCGCGATCAACACGTCGTCAGGCGAATGCAGCACCGCCAACTGACACAACTGCGCCCGCAGATTGTCCATCACCAGCGGCCGATCGCCCCGCAACACCAGCCGGCCCGCCTCGGTGTACTTCATCGACCGCGGAATATTGATGACATTCGAATGCGCGGCCACGAACCGACGCAACGCCATCGACGTCATCGGCTCCAAATCCTCCACCGGCTTCGTCTCCGGCGGCACCAACTTCATCGTCATCCGCTGCTTGCCGACGCCCACCCGCACATCCAGCGCGTCATCGTCCTTCGGACGCCGCTCCCACATCCGCCGCGAACCCACCAGCGACCACAGCGCCTGCGGATCCGGATGACGCCAACGCGCCGCCCGCCACTGCCGCTCAGCGCCCTTGCGGGCACGACGCCGCACCTGGTTCAAATACCGCATGTAATCGCGCCGGTCGGCGTTGAACTCCGCCTTCTTCTGCCCCCGGTTCGACGAGATGTTCGTCGCCATCATGCCGATCATCGAAATACCGAACATCGCACCGACGGCCATCATCAGCGGATCCACCCCGCCGCCACCGCCGGCACCGCCACGACGCATCATCATCAGCGCCATCGCGGCCGCACCCGCCAGCATCGGCAGCACCATCAAGTACTGGCCGATCGACTTCGGCTGAGGATCGGGCATGTCCGGCGGCGACTCGAGCAAGATGTCGCCGCGCGGCGCCTGCGGCCCGCGCTTACGCGGCGGCCTGCGGAAGAGTTTGGTCGTCACACTGGGTCCTTGTACTCACCGGGGGATGCGCCTTGCCGTATAAAAGATATAAGTGCGCTCTGTCGAGTATCGCACTGACAGGGTAGGACCGCATCGCCACCAGTGCGCCCCATCGATGGTTGCGTGAGGGATTTATCCTGTGACAGTCCCCCGACTCTCGACCGACCCGGAGGTATCGTGCGGTGAGCACCAAGTCGGCCACCCTCAGCAGGGTGACGATCGTCAGTCCTCGCACCAGGATCGACCTCGCACTGCCCTCAGACGTACCACTGTCGGACCTGCTGCCGACCATCCTGCACCAGGCGGGCGAGTACTACATCGACGAAGCCGGCGACAACGGCGGCTGGATCCTGTCCCGGCTCGGCGAAGAACCCCTCGACACCGGCCACTCCTGTTCCCAGCTGTCGATCACCGACGGCGAGATGCTCTACCTCAACCCCGCCGACGCCGCCAAGCCCGAAGTCGTCTTCGACGACATCATCGACGCCGTCGCCACCGCCACCGACCAACGCGGCAACCGCTGGGACCACACCGCCACCAAACGCTTCGCCCTCGGCGTCGGCACCACCGCCCTCGCCGCCGGCGCACTGGCCGTCCTCTTCACCGGCCCACCGCACCTGGCCGGCGCCATCGTCGCCCTCAGCGTCGCCGCCGCACTCGTCGGCGCCTCCGCCCTCCTCAGCCGCGCCGTCGGGGACTCACGCGCGGCCACCTACTTCGGCGTCACCGCCGTCCTCTACGCCGGCGTCGGCGGCCTCCTCATCGCCGCCGGCGACAAGACCATCGCCGACCTCGCCGGACCCCACGTCATGATCGCCGCCAGCGCGATCCTCCTGTTCAGCGTCCTCGGCATGGTCGCCGTCGGCGACATGGCCTCGGCCCCGGTCTTCATCACCACGATCCTCGGCGCCATCGTCCTGGCCATCGCCGTCGCGTTCATGATGCTCATCGACAGCCCCAACTACGAGAGCACCGCCGCCACCGGCGCCGCCCTCGCCGCGCCCTTGGCCCTGGCACTGCTGCCCTCGGCCCCGCGCCTGTCGCTGGCCATGGCCATGGTCCCGACCCCGCAGCTGCCCTCGACCACCGAGGAGCTCAAAGAGGGCGACGCCGAAGCGGTCGACGGCAAGCGGATCCTCAAGCTCTCCGAGCACGCCGGCAACTACCTGGAGGCCCTGTACGCCTTCGTCGCCATCGTGGGGCTGCTCTCGACGATCGCGCTGGCGTTCTCGGGCACGGTTCCGGGGCTGATCCTGGCGACGGTGATTCCGCTGATCCTGCTGAGCCGTTCGCGTTCGATCGAGGACCGTCCGGCCCGCATCGTGATGCTCGCCTGCGGGATGGGCGGTCTGGCGGCGGTGCTGTGGGCGATCTTCCTGGACGGCGGGACGGTGGTCCGCCTGGTGGCGATCCTGGGCGCGCTGACGCTGCTGACGGTGATCGCGATGGTCTACGGCCTGGCGGTGGCGGGCAAGAAGATCGCTCCGACCTGGGGGCGGCTGCTCGACATCTGCGAGGCGCTGTTGATCGTGTCGATCCTGCCGCTGGGCGGCTGGATCTGCAACCTGTACTCGTTCGCGCTGACGTTGCGCGGCTAGACACCCCTGACTCCCCCGATTCCGAGAGAGGCGTACTTCGATGCCGCAGATGCGTTCCCGCCGGGAGCAGGTGGACGCCCACCGTTTCATCACCGCGCGGATGAACCAGGCACTGGTGCTCGCCAATCCCGACTCGGTCGAGCGTCCGCTGCGGCGCATCGGCGTCTCGGTGTTCGCGTCGGTGATGATCATGGTGCTGATCTTCGGCGGTTTCGCGATCGCCGCCTTGATCGGCAAGGGCAACGACCGGCCGATGCTCAACCACATCATCACCGAGAAGGGCACCGGCGCGATCTTCGTGTACCGGACGCAGTCGGGCGGGGATCCGACCGAGGAGGACCCGGCGAAGCTGTGGCCGGTCAGCAATTACACTTCGGCGCTGCTGCTGCTCCAGCCCTATGGGGACCAGGAGGTGCCGCGCCAGGATTTGAAGCCGACGTCGCTGGTGGGCTTCCCGAAGGGCTACACCGTCGGGATCGAGGGCGCGCCGCCGTCGCCGCCGGATCCGGAGAGTCTGCTGCAGGACGAGTTGTGGCACGTGTGCTCTTCGCCGCCGGAGGACTCCTCGAGCCTGCGGCTGGCGCAGGTGATGGTCGCCGAGGACGCCGACTTGGCCGATCCGGTGCCGCTGGACGACGAGTGGCTGTTCGCGGCCGACCCGGTCGACGGGGTCCCGTACCTGCTCACGAACGACCGGCGGTTCAAGATCACCGATGAGGACTTCTTCGACAAGCTGCAGCTCGACCAGGACGACGTGATGACGGTGAAGAAGGAGGTCATCGAGGCCATCACTCCGGGACCGGACCTGCGAGCGGAGGAGCTGGAGTACTTCGACGAGCCCTCGGGGGTCGTCGTCGACGGCAGTGAGCTGCTGTACGGGAAGACGGTCGTGGAGGGTTCGGCCTACTACATCCTGGTGAAGAACGACGCCGGCGAGCCGGAGTTCGCGAAGATCGGCGAGGTGATGCAGCGGCTGCTGCAGGACCAGCCGACCGAGATCGACTCGGCGACGTTGACGCAGTACGGCGGTCAGGCCGACTACGAGCCGGACCAGTTCCCGCAGCGGCGCGTTGAGGACCCGCGGACGCTGACCGGTCCGCGTCCGGCGGTGTGCGGCGTGTACGACCCGGGCGACCAGGGCGATCTGACGATCGGCTACTACGAGTCGGCTCCGAAGCTGCTCACCGACGCGGCCGAGTCGATCAGCTTGGACAGCGCCGGCCGGATCCAGGCTCCGGGGAGCCCGGTGGCGCAGGTGGTGCTGCCCGCGGGGAACGCGGCGCTGGTGACGGCGCAGCAGCTGCCGGGCCGGAACATCGGCAGCATCGTCTACCTGGTCGACAGCTTGGGCTACAAGTACGGGCTGGTCGACGCGGACACGGAAGCGGGGACGACGCAGGGCCTGCTCGGTTACGGCAGTGTGGACCCGGTGGGCGTGCCGGAGTCGATTCTGGCGCTCATTCAGGACGGCGTGCCGCTGAATCCGGAGGAGGCCCGCAAGCAGCTGGATCCGAGCGGTGAGTCGCAGCCGCCGTTCGATTCCGGTGAGGACGAGACCTCGCCCGAGGCCGAGGACGGCGGCGAGTAGCCGGCGTTCTCGGGGCACGTCGGGACACCGCTCGCGTGCTAGCCTGACGCGACGAAACACCACAGACCTGAGGAACCATCATGGCTTACCCGCCGCAGCAGCCGGGTTTCGACCCGAATCAGCAACCGCCCCAAGGTGGGCAGCCCGGGGGCTATTCGCCGCAGCAGCCCGGGTACGGGCAGCAACCCGGTTACGGCCAGCAGCCCGGCTATGGACAGCAACCGGGCTATGGGCAACAGCCGGGTTACGGGCAGCAGCCGGGCTACGGGCAGCAGCCCGGCTATGGGCAGCAGCCGGGTTACGGCCAGCAGCCCGGCTACGGGCAGCAGCCGGGCTACGGCGGTCCCGGGGGACTGCCTCCGGCGCCGCAGAAGTCGAAGGCCGGTCTCATCATCGGCGTCGCGGCCGGCGCGGTGGTCCTGGTGGCCGCGATCGGCCTGCTGGTCTGGCAGATGGGCGGCGGCGGCAGCGGTGCTCCTTCGGCGTCGGACTCGCCGGAGGACGTGGTGGAGAAGTACATGGAGGTCTCCGCCTCCGCCTTGGAGTCGGGCGGCATGTCCGACCTCGAGTCGATCGCCGACGATGTGCGCCCGTTCTTCTGTGAGGAGGCGCAGTCGGAGATCGACACCGCTTTGGAGGGCTACAGCTCCGCGGACCTCGGCGAGGAGTACGCCGCCGCCATGGAGGAGATGGAGGTGACCATGGACTACACGATCACCGGATCGTCCGAGGAGGGCGACACCGCGGTGGTCGATGTGGAGGTCACCGGTGAGATGAACATGGGCGAGCTCGGCAGTTTCCCCCTGGATTCGACCATGAGCCTCGACATGGTCAAAGAGGACGGCAAGTGGCTGATCTGCGACAGTGAGGCCGGCGGCTTCATCGAGTGACGCCGCCGCACGGGCTTGCGGGCTCCGCCGGGCGACCGGCGGGGCCCGTCTCGCGTGCCGCTCGGTCCGACCGGGCGAAGTAGGCGCTCTGTCGGCCACCGATGCGGTCGAGAGGCGACTGGACGCTCAGCGGCCTCAGACGCTGTCGGGCAGGTCGAGGCGGTCCAGCGGCTGCGGCACGTCGGGCGTCTCGGCCAGCAGGCGCTCGGTCTCATCCTCTTTGGACTCGGTGGGTTCGGCCAGGAGCCGCCGCACCTCCGCCTGGAGGTGCGCGGCAAGCAGATCGCAGTAGCCGTCGGTGTCGCCGTCGGAGAGGGCGGTGAGGATCGCGACGTGCTCGGCGACCAGGTCGCGGTGCACCTCGAAGTGCTCGTACATCGAGAAGGTGCACAGTCGCGTCTCGATCAGGAGCGTGCGCACCATCCGCTCGAGCCGCTCCGAACCGGAGCCGGAGGCGAGCACGCGGTGGAAGTCCAGGTAGGCGTCGCCGAGACCGCGCGCGTCGTCGGCCCTGAGCGCCTTCTGCATCCGCTTGAGCTCGGACGAGAGCGCCTTGAAGACCGGTTTGCGCTCGGCCGCAGGCAGGGCCGCCACCCGCCTGCCCAGTTCGGACTCGATGCGGGTGCGCAGCCAGTGGATGTCGCGGACGTCGTCGGCGGTCATCGTGCGCACCGCCAGGCCCCGCCGTCTCGGAATCACCAGGAGTCCCTCGGCGCACAGCCGCTGCATCGCCTCGCGCAGCGGTCCCCGGCTGACGCCGAGCTGATAGGCCAGCTCGGCCTCGCCCAGAGGCGCGCCCGGCGGCAGCGCTCCGTCGACGATCGCGCTGCGGATGGTGTCGGCGATGAGGTCCACCGTCGAGGTCCGCCGCACCGGCGCCAGCCGCCCCACCTGACGCGTGCTCAAGGACCCGCTCCTGCGATCCGACACTGCCGTCTCTCTCCTTCTATGAGTACTGCTCAGCATCTTAGCGCCACGTCCGAAGCGCTCTCGGTTCAAAGCCGCACTTTCGGGGAACCCTGCAATAACGTGGTACTCCGACGATTTCGTTACCGAACGTCAATCATCGGATTGTCGACAAACTTACAGTAGACCGCTAGGGTCGGCAATGAACACGAGAAAGTTTCTGGAGGAGACCACCGTGTCTGACAATTTGAAACTGAACCGCCGCCACCTCATGCTCGGCGCATCGAGCGGCGCCGCCGCACTGGCCCTGGGAGCCTGCTCCCAGACCGGCGGGGGCGGCAACGGCGACGGCGAAGGCGGCGGGCTGCTGGAGCAGGCCCAAGAGGGCGGCACCATCCGCGTCGCCTACGCCAACGAGAACCCCTACGCCTACACCGCCGAAGACGGCTCGGTCACCGGACAGTCCGTGGCCACCCACACCTACCTGCTCGAACAGCTGGGCATCGGCGCCGACCAGATCGAATGGAAGCAGACCGAGTGGGGCAGCCTCATCCCCGGACTCGGCACCAACCACGACATGGTCATCGCCGGCATGTTCATCAACCCCGAACGCTGCGAGCAAGTGGCCTTCGCCGAACCCGACTACGTCATGCCCGACACCCTCCTGGTGCTCGCCGGCAACCCCCTCGGCCTCACCGACATCAACTCGGTCGCCGAACACGACAGCGCCGTCATCGGCGTCATGAACGGCACCACCGAGCACTCCAATGTCGAAGCCATCGGCATGCCCTCCGACCGCATCAACGTCCAAGAGGACCTCTCGGCCCTGATCCTCGAACTCAAGGCCGGCCGCGCCGACGCGATCGCCCTCACCCAGATGAACCTCCAGCTCGAAGCCGAAGCCGACGACGAACTGGAGACCACCGAGGGCTTCTACCCCGTCGACGAGAACGGCGAGGAGATCATCGGCGCCGGCGCCGCCGTCTTCCGCCCCGCCGACACCGCCTTCCGCGACGCGCTCAACGAGGAACTCGCCAAGCTCCTCGACGACCCCGCGCAGTGGGAGAGCCTCGTCAGCGAGTTCGGTTTCACCCAGGAGCTCCACTTCCCGCCGGAGGACCTCACCGCCGAGGAACTCTGCGGCGGCAATTACCAGTAAGCGGAGCCGACCACATGGACTGGTCGAGAGTCATAGACTCCCTCCCCGGCTACGCCGACCCGCTACTGGTGACCATCCAGGTCACCGTGGCGGCGTCGGCGCTGGCGCTGGTGGTCGCCTTCACGCTGGGGCTGGCGACCAGCTCCAAGCACCTGGTGGTGCGCACCCCGGCACGGGCCTTCGTCGAACTGATCCGCGGATCTTCGGTGGTCGTCCAGCTGTTCTGGTTCGCCTACGCGATGCCGGTCATCCTCGGCATCCAGTTCGACTACGCGATCCTCGTCGGCATCGTCGCCCTCGGCCTCAACTACGGCGCCTACTCGTCCGAAGTCGTGCGCGGCGCCATCGGAGCGGTCCCCAAAGGTCAACTCGAGGCGTGCACCGCACTCGGATTCACCAATTTCCAGAAGATGCGCCTGGTCGTCATCCCCCAGGCCTGGCCGGAGATGATCCCGTCGCTGAGCTCATTCGCGATCATGCTGCTCAAAGCCAGCGCACTGGTCTCCATGGTGGGCATCGCCGACATCACCTTCCGCGCCGACATCCTCGGCGGCCAGCCCGGCCAGAGCCCGCTGCCGCACTTCACGGTCATCCTCGTGATCTACTTCGTGCTCGCCTGGCTCATCTGGACCGGCATGCGAGCCCTCGAACGCCGCGCCAAACGCGGACTCGGCCAAGGCAAACCCAGCAAGCGCGACGTCGAACCGTCCGCCGAAGCCCTCGGCGGCGTCATCGAAGAACCCACCGCCGGAACGAAGCGAGGAGGTGACGAGCAGTGAACGGCTGGAACAACGAAATCGCCGCCGAGATCTTCCCGATAGTCCTGCAGGGCTTCTGGACGGTCCTGAAGGTCACCGCCGTCGCCGGCATCATCGCGGTGGCGCTCGGCCTGCTGATCGCGATCGTCGAGCAGGTCGCACCGGTCTGGGTCCGGCGCCCGGTCAGCTGGGTCATGCAGTTCGTCCGCAACACGCCGCTGCTGGTGCAGGTCCTGTTCGTCTGGTACGCGACCAGCCTCTACATCAACCCCGACTGGAGCGCGTTCGCGGTCGGCTCCGCGGTGCTGGGAATCCACTACGCCTCCTACACCTCCGAGTCCTACCGCGCCGGCATCGAAGCGATCCCGGCCGGCCAGTGGGAGGCCGCGACGGCGCTGAGCCTGCCGACCCACCGAACCTGGTTCGCGGTGATCCTGCCGCAGATGATGCGGCGCTCGACCGCGGCGGTCGCGAACTGGATCATCGCCATGTTCAAGGAAGTGCCGGTCCTGTTCGCGATCGGCGTCCTCGAGATGATCGCCCAGGTCCAGAAGTACCAGGGCCTGAACTACGCCGGCGCCCTCGAGGGTTACACCATCGCGGGCCTGCTGTTCCTCGCAGCCTCCTACCCGGTGGCGGTCGCGATGAGGAGATTGGAGATTCGCCTTGCCAAGTCCCACTATTAACGAGCCCATCATCCGCTTCGACAGGGTCAACAAGTCCTTCGGCGACCTCGAAGTGCTGAAGCAGCTGAGCTTCGACATCGACCCCGGCGAGCGCGTGACGCTCATCGGACCCTCCGGTTCGGGGAAGACCACGATCCTGCGGCTGCTCATGACACTCGAGCACGTCACTCCGGTCAAGCACCCCGAGAAGAACGGCGGCGTCATCTGGGTCGAGGGCGAGCCCTACTCCCACATGAAGCGGGGCGACAAGCTCCACGTCGCCTCCGAGCGCTACCTCAGGCACCGCCGCCGCAAGGTCGGCATGGTGTTCCAGCAGTTCAACCTCTTCCCGAACATGAAGGTGCTGCGCAACATCACCGAAGCGCAGGTCCACACCCTCAAACGGTCCAAGGACGAGGCCGAGGCCAAGGCCAAGGACCTGCTGGAACTGGTCGGCCTGTCCGACAAGATCGACGGCTACCCCAGCCAGCTCTCCGGCGGGCAGCAGCAGCGCGTGGCCATCGCCCGCGCGCTGGCGATGGACCCCGACATCCTGCTGCTGGACGAGGTCACCTCGGCGCTCGACCCCGAGCTGGTGAACGACGTGCTCGGCGTCCTGCGCGACATCGCCGACTCCACCAGCATCACCATGCTCATCGTCACCCACGAGATGGGCTTCGCGCGCGACGTGTCCAACCGGGTGATGATGTTCGACCAGGGCGTCATCGTCGAAGAGGACTCCCCCGAGAAGATGTTCTCCGATCCGAAAGAAGTGCGCACACAAGACTTCCTTCGGGCAGTGCTGTCGGAGTAGAATTTGAATCTCCTCCATCCTTGGAGAGTGTTAGGGGTGTTCGAGGGGGGCGGTCATGAGGGGTTTAGGGCCGCCCCCCTCTTTTCATGCCCGCACCCGGCCGGTCCCCAGCGTGGTATGACGTGCCGTCACCGACCGTCAGTGGCAGAATCAATCAGCGTGTCAACACCATTTCGCTGGGAGGACCCGCGATGAACCTCTTCGGCAGGGACGAGGTCGCGCCCGGAGAGGCCGTGGCCGTCATCGGCCTGGGCCGCTTCGGCTCGGCCGTCGCCCACTCCCTCACCCGCATGGGCCACGAAGTCCTCGCGATCGACGAGCGCGCCGACATCGTGCAGCGCTACTCCGAGACCCTCACCCACGTCGTCCAGGCCGACTCCACCGACACCGGCGTGCTGAACCAGCTCGGCGTCGGCGAATTCGACCACGTCGTCGTCGCCATCGGCACCGACATCGAAGCGAGCGTCCTGACCGTCCTGGCCTGCGAGGAATCCGGAGTCCGCGAGATCTGGGCCAAGGCCATCAACGCCAAGCACGGCCAGATCCTCCACCGCACCGGCGCCCACCACGTCGTCTACCCCGAAGCGGCCATGGGCGAACGCGTGGCCCACCTCGTCAGCGGCAAGATGATGGACTTCATCGAATTCGACGACGGCTTCGCGATCGTCAAGACCCGCGCCCCCGCCGAAGCGATCGACCGGGCCCTGGGCGAATCCCGGCTGCGCTCCAAATACGGCGTCACCGTCGTCGGCATCAAAAAAACCGGAGAAGACTTCACCTACGCCACCCCCGAGACCGTCATCGCCGAAGGCGACACCCTCATCGTCTCCGGCAGCACCAAAAAGGTCGAGGCGTTCGCCGCCACCACCTGACGATGAGCAACTTCTTCAACTGGTTCACCCGCCACCCGGTCCGCCTCGTCCCGGCCGGATTCGCCATCGCCATCGCCATCACCACCGCCCTGCTCCTCCTCCCCATCTCCCTGGCCGACCCCGGCGAGACCGGCTTCATCGACGCCCTCTACATCGGCACCTCCGCCATCACCGTCACCGGACTGGTCACCCTCGACACCGGCACCCACTGGACCGTCTTCGGCGAAGGCGTCCTCATGATCGCCATGCAGATCGGCGGCCTCGGCATCATGGCCAGCGCCGCATTCCTCGGCCTCATCGTCAGCAAACGCCTCGGCCTGCGCTCCCGACTCATGGCCCAAGCCGAAACCAACCGCGCCATCAACATGGGCGACGTCAAAGGCGTCCTCCTCAGAGCCGTCCTCGTCATGGCCACCGTCGAACTCATCACCGCGACCCTGCTCGCCCTGCGGTTCTACTTCGGCTACGGCTACGGCCGCTTCAGCGCCATCTGGCAAGGCCTCTTCCACGGCATCAGCGCCTTCAACTCCGGCGGATTCAGCCTCTTCTCCAACTCCATGGAGAACTTCGTCCACGACCCCCTCATCATCGGACCGATCACCATCGCCGCCATCATCGGCGGCCTCGGCATGCCGGTGCTCTTCGAACTCGCCCGCCGCAACTGGGGCCACCGCAAATGGACCCTGCACACCAAAATGACCCTCACCGGCACCACCATCCTCTTCGCCGCCGGATTCTTCCTCTTCCTGCTCTTCGAATGGTCCAACCCCGCCACCCTCGGCCCCTTCGCCTGGCACGACAAACTCCTCCCCGCCACCTTCCAAGCCGTCATGCCCCGCTCCACCGGCTTCAACTCCATCGAAGTCGGCCAACTCCAATCCCACTCCATGCTCGTCGCCATCGTCCTCATGTTCATCGGCGGCGGCTCGGCCTCCACCGCCGGCGGCATCAAAGTCACGACCTTCTTCGTCCTGCTATGGGTCATCTGGTCCGAAGTACGCGGCGAACCCGACGCCTCAGCCTTCCGCACCCGCCTCAGCGAAGCGGTCATCCGCCAAGCCCTCAGCGTCGCACTCGTCTACGTCGCCTTCATCGCCACCGGCGTGTTCCTACTCCAAATGTTCGAACCCCACATCGACCTGGTGCACATCATGTTCGAGGCCACCAGCGCCGGCGCGACCGTAGGACAATCGACCGGCATCACCGCCGACCTCTCCGGCCCGTCCAAAGCCGTGTCCATTGTCCTCATGTACGGTGGCCGGATCGGCCCGGTGCTGTTCGCGACCTCCCTGGCGATCCGCACCCGGCAGCGGCTGTACCGTTATCCCGAAGGTCGCCCGCTGGTCGGATGAGGCCCCATGCCCGAGCCCACCCCCACTACAAGCGCAGATAGTGTGAGCCTTACCGCAGCGCGGTTCGTCGCCCGAGAAAGGACTCCCCCGATGTCCCGTAAAGCCCGGCAGCGCACCAGTCGTCTCCCGATCCGGATGCAGCTCATGCTGCCGATCGCCGCCGCGCTCATGGGCATGCTCGTCCTGGGCCTCTTCCACGCCGTCCACGTATGGGGCGGCTACCAGAACGCCACCGACGCCGAAGTACTCGCCGACCTCGCCGACGACCTCGCCCAAGTCCTCGACGGCCACCAGAACGAAGGCAGCCCCCTCCTCGAAGCGGCCCTGACCGGCCAGAGCGAGAACCTCGACGTCGAACAAGCGCGCGACACCACCGACGAAGCCATCGCCGACCTCGAAGTCTCGGCCGAAGCCGCCCGCGACCGCTTCCCCCAACTGGTCGGACGCATCGACAAGCTCCTGGTGCTCATCGACCAGTTCGCACCCGCCCGCCGAGGACTCGACCTCCTCGCCTCCGGCGAGGCCGGCTTCGGCGACCAGGCGGTCGAGGCATCCCTGTCGATCTACCCCGCCATCGCCGACGAACTGGTCGGCCTGGCCTCGCTGCTGCCGAACCTCGTCAACGACGCCGGCATCTCCGCCCAGATGGACGCGCTGGCCTCGTCGATGCAGGCCGGACGCCTCGCCGCCGAGATCCGCTTCCGAGTCACCGCCGACCTGGCCGTCCAGACCGCGTCCGAGCAGATCCAAGTCGATCGGTCGGCGCTCTACAGCGCCGCCTACCTGTCCGGCAACTTCGACCGCCAGATCATCGACTTCCAGGCCAGCGCCTCCTCGGAGGTCGCCGACGTCTACGCCGAGGGCGCACGCTCCCCCGAGGCGACCACCGCCCGCCAGGCGCTGACGGTCTACCTCTCCGGCGACATCCCCGACATCACCCCCGCGGAGTTCTCGGCCGCCCAGGGCGCGGTCGTCGGCAGCCTCCACCAGACCCAGTCCCGGGCCCTGGAGATCATGAACGCCGACGTCGCCAACCTGCGCGACTCCTCGACGCGGACGCTGCTGACCACGTTCGCGCTCATCATCATCCTGGCGATGACGGCGATCATCTCGGCGGCCATGCTCGCCCGCCGCATCAGCCTCCGCGTCGACGGCGTCCGCGAGGCGACGCTGACGGCCGCCTACGACACCCTGCCCAAGACCGTCGCGGCCGTCTCCCAGGCCTCCAACGCCGACGAGGTCGACCGGCTGCTGCAGAACGCCAAGAAGCAGACGGTCATCGCCACCGACGCCCGCTACTCCGACGAGCTCGACAGCCTCGCCGAGGCCTTCAGCGCCGCCCACCACCAGGCGCTGCGGCAGACGGCGAACCAGGCGCTGCTGCGCATCGACGTCGAGGCGATGATGAAGACCCTCGCCCGCCGCGGGCAGAGCCTCATCCGCCGCCAGCAGCAGGTCATGGAGTCGCTGGTCGACGACTCGGGCTCGACCGAGCACATCCCCGAGGAATGGCGCAGCGTCTACCACCTGCTGTCCCGCATGCGCCGCAACGAGGAGAACCTGCTGCTGCTCGCCGGCGGCGACCCGCAGCGGCGCTACGACCGGCCCACCGACATCGCCACGATCATCCGCGACGCGGTCGGCGAGATCGAGGGCGCCGGCCGGGTCATGGTCGACAACCAGGTCTCGGCGCTGCTGGAGACCAAACCGGCCGGCGACGTGGTCCGGATCCTGTCCGAACTGCTCGACAACGCCGCCTCCTACTCGCCGCCGACCCAGCAGGTCAGGGTCACCTCCCGGCGTTCGGGCTCGGAGATCGTCCTGTCGGTCGCCGACGACGGCATCGGCCTCAACCCCGACCAGATGTCGGCGATCAACCGCCGCCTGGCCGAGCCGACGCAGCTGAACTCCGAGCTGACCGCCACCATGGGCCTGCTCGTGGTCGGCCGGCTCGCCGCCGAGCACTCGGTGAGCGTCCAACTGCACTCGACGATGGGCAAGGGCACGCTCGCGCTGGTCCGGCTGCCGGCGTCGGTGCAGGCCGAGGCGCACACCGACATGGGGCCGCTGGGAGGCGGCGGCACGTCGGCGCGGCTGGCGCTGTCGGCCCACGCGGCCAACCTCCCGATGACCGGCACCGGAGCCGACGCGGCCGCCGAGGGCGCGGCCGAACCGATCGTCCCCAAGCCGCGCAAGGCCGGGGTGACGCCTGAACCACGGCCTGTAGCTGGGACGGAGCCCGCCACTGCGGGACCTTCCGGCGAGTCAGTGGATGTTACCTTCAGGAAGGTGAACAGAGCACTCGAAACCGCCGGAGGTCCGAACGGCACGGAACTACCGCGGCGAGCTCCGGGGACCCGGCTGCTGCCGGGTTCGGTCCCCGGCGCGAAGCCCGGCTCCGGTGGCATCGACCTCGACCCTGCCGAGATCCGCGACCGTCTGACCGGCTTCGCCTCGGGTATCGCGGCGGCCTCGGAACAAGAACACCGTTGATAACTAGAAAGCAGCGAGATGGATACCAAGGACAACAACGTCGGTGAACTCGACTGGCTCCTCACCTCCTTCGTGGAGAAGGTCCCGGACGTGTCCGAAGCCCTGACCGTCTCCGTCGACGGGCTGGCGATCGCCGCCTCCCAGGGCTTGACGACCGACCGCGCCGACCAGCTCGCCGCCATCACCTCCGGGCTCGCCAGCCTGACCACCGGAGCGGCCAAGGTCCTCGACGCCGGCCGCATCCGCCAGTCGGTCATCGACATGGACGAGGGCGTCCTGCTGCTCATGGCCGTCGGCGACCGGGCGCAGGTGGCCGTGCTGGCCAACGCCGGCTGCGACCTCGGCCAGGTCGGCTACGAGACCGCGCTGCTGGTCAAGCGCGTCTACGCCGCGCTCGAACCCGACGCTCGGAACTGACGCGTCCTCGCACGGGACGTAGGAGATTGCTCACGAGTCGGCGGCCACCGCCCCCGGCGACCACCGCGACGCCCTCGACCCTCCTTGGACAACGCCCGTACTACCTGCGACGATGACCGAACGTGTCGCCGCCGCTCACGCTGGGCCACGCCCCATGGCGCTCGCCCCTCCGCGAATGCGAGTGAGTGAGGGACTATTCTGCGATCGCTACCTGGAAAGAGAATCTGGAGGCCCACAGGTGACCACGGTTGAGCCTAAGGTCGAACCAACGCCTATCGTCGCGCGTCCCTGGCCGGTGCGCCGCGAGCCGAAGGGTTCCTGGCTCGCCCGGACCCTGCGCACGACCGACGCCAAGCAGATCGGGTTGCTGTACTTCGTGACCTCGATGGCGTTCTTCGGCATCGGCGGGATCCTCGCCCTCCTGATCCGCGCCGAGCTGTTCCAGCCCGGCCTCCAGATCGTCTCGTCGGAGCAGTTCAACCAGCTGTTCACGATGCACGGCACCATCATGCTGCTCATGTTCGCCACGCCGATCGTGTTCGCCTTCGGCAATTACCTGGTGCCGCTGCAGATCGGCGCCCCGGACGTGGCGTTCCCCAGACTCAACGCCTACGCCTACTGGCTCTACCTGTTCGGCTCGTCGCTGGCCGTGGCCGGCTTCATCACCCCCGGCGGGGCCGCGGCGTTCGGCTGGTTCGCCTACCAGCCGCTGTCGAACGCGGTCCACTCGCCGGGGATCGGCGCCGACATGTGGTTCGTCGGCCTGGCGATCTCGGGTCTGGGCACCATCCTCGGCGCGGTCAACATGATCACCACGATCGTGACCATGCGCGCCCCGGGCATGCTCATGTTCCGCATGCCGATCTTCACCTGGAACATCCTCATCACCAGCCTGCTGATGATCCTGGTGTTCCCGATCCTGGCCGCGGCCCTGTTCGCCGTCGTCGCCGACCGGCAGATGGGCGCCCAGGTGTTCGACCCCGACACCGGCGGGGCGATCCTGTGGCAGCACCTGTTCTGGTTCTTCGGCCACCCCGAGGTCTACATCGTGGCGCTGCCGTTCTTCGGCATCGTCTCCGAGATCTTCCCGGTCTTCAGCCGCAAACCGATCTTCGGCTACAAGACCCTGGTGGCCGCGACGCTGGCGATCGCCGGCCTGTCGATGGCGGTGTGGGCCCACCACATGTACGCCACCGGCTCGGTCATGCTGCCGTTCTTCTCGCTGATGACGTTCCTGATCGCGGTGCCGACCGGCGTGAAGTTCTTCAACTGGATCGGCACCATGTGGAAGGGCCAGCTCACGTTCGAGGCGCCGATGCTGTTCAGCCTCGGCTTCCTGGTGACGTTCCTGCTCGGCGGCCTGTCGGGCGTGCTGCTGGCGAGCCCGCCGATCGACTTCCACGTCTCGGACTCCTACTTCGTGGTCGCCCACTTCCACTACGTCCTGTTCGGCACGATCGTGTTCGCCGTGTTCGCCGGCGTGTACTTCTGGTTCCCGAAGGTCGCCGGCCGCATGTACGACGAGCGGCTCGCGAAGGTGCACTTCTGGTTGACGTTCATCGGCTTCCACACCACGTTCCTGGTGCAGCACTGGTTGGGCAACGAGGGCTTCCCGCGCCGCTACGCCGACTACCAGGTCGGTGACGGGTTCACGGCCCTGAACATGGTCTCGACGGTCGGGGCGTTCATCCTCGGCCTGTCGACGCTGCCGTTCGTCTGGAACCTGTTCAAGTCCTGGAAGGCCGGGCGGCTGGTCGAGACCAACGACCCGTGGGGTTACGGCGGCTCCCTGGAGTGGGCCACCAGCTGCCCGCCGCCGCTGCGCAACTTCGACCGGCTCCCGCGCATCCGCTCCGAGCGCCCGGTGTTCGACGAGAAGTGGGGCCACCTGGTCAAAGAGGTCAGAGGGCACTAAAGGTCGCGTCAGGGCCCGGGAGTCGCGACTCCCGGGCCCTTTTTCCATCCCACCCCTGTACGGGCTCGTTCCCCGTCGCTAGAGTTTGAAACATGACCCGGGCATTGATCGTCGTGGACGTGCAGAACGACTTCTGTGAGGGCGGATCCCTCGCGGTCGCCGGAGGGGCTGCCGTGGCCCGCAACGTCACGCAGCTCATCAACGCCTCCGAGGGGCGCTGGGACCACGTCGTGGCCACCCGCGACTGGCACATCGACCCCGGCGGCCACTTCTCGCCCGATCCGGACTTCAGCGAGTCGTGGCCGCCCCACTGCGTGGTCGGCACCGCCGGATCGCAGTTCCACCCCGACTTCGACCACACCCTCGCCGAGGCGATCTTCGACAAGGGCGCCTACGAGGCGGCCTATTCGGGGTTCGAGGGCTCGGCCGGCGAGACCAGCCTGGCCGACTGGCTGCGCGGCCGCGACGTCGACGAGGTCGAGATCGTCGGCATCGCGACCGACCACTGCGTGCGGGCGACGGCCCTGGACGCGGCCGCCGAGGGCTTCGCGACGACCGTGCTGCTCGACTACACCGCCGGGGTGGCCCCCGCGTCGACCGAGAAGGCCGTCGAGGAGCTCACCGACGCGGGCGTCACCGTCGGCTGACCTCGGGCCGCTAGCGGCCGTAGCGGCGGTTGCGGGTGGCGAAGGAGCGGACCGCGCGCAGGAAGTCGACACGGCGGAAGTCGGGCCAGTTCGAGTCGCAGAAGTAGAACTCCGAGTACGCCGACTGCCACAGCAGGAACCCCGAGAGGCGCTGCTCGCCGGAGGTGCGGATCATCAGGTCGGGGTCGGGCTGGCCGGTCATGTACAGGTGCCGGGCGATCGAGGCGGCGTCGACCGCTTCGGCGGCCTCCTCGATGCTCGCGCCGGACTGGGCCTGCTCGAGCATGAACGAGCGGACCGCGTCGGCGATCTCGCGCTGCCCGCCGTAGCAGACGGCCAGATTGACTCGGACCCCCGTTTTGTCGGTGGTGCGCTGCTGGGCGGCTTTGAGGGTCGCCTGGTGCTCCGGCGGCAGCAGGTCGAGGGCGCCGACGATGCGGACCTGCCAGGGCTGGGCGGGTTCGGCCAGCTCTCCGGCCAGTTCGCAGATGATGTCCAGCAGCGGGTCGAGCTGCTCGGCCGGCCGTGAGAGGTTCTCGGTCGACAGGAGGTAGATCGTCACGTGGTCGACGCCCAGTTCCTCGCACCAGGTGAGGAACCGTTCGATGTGCTTGGCGCCGGCGCGGTGGCCGTCGTTGGGGTCGGTGTAGCCCATGTCGCGCGCCCACCGGCGGTTCCCGTCGACCATGACGCCGATGTGGCGCGGCAGGACTCGCCCCGCCAGCTCGCGGGCGAGTCGCCGTTCGTAGAGGCGGTAGAGCAGATTCGAGATCGCCACAACAGGCAATTGTAGGCCGGGGCGTTCGGCGCCCCGGCCCCAGTTGCCCGCGGGGGCCGCTACCGCGCTTCGAGGCGGTTCTTCAACGCGTCCAGCTCGCTCCACAGCACGGTCGGCAGCTTGTCGCCGAAGCGCGCGAACCAGCCTTCGACCAGCGGGATCTCCTCTGACCACTCGTCGCGGTCGACTTCGAGCGCGGCCTTGAGGTCGGCCGGTTCGAGCTCGAGGCCGGCGGTGTCGAGCGACTCGGGGGTCGGGCAGTACCCGACCGGCGTGTCCACGGCGTCGGCGCGGCCTTCGAGCCGCTCGACGATCCACTTGAGGACCCGCGAGTTCTCGCCGAACCCGGGCCACAGGAACCGGCCGTCGCTCGAACGGCGGAACCAGTTGACGTAGAACACCTGCGGCAGGAGGGCCTCGTCGAGCGCGGACTTGCCCATCTCGATCCAGTGCCCGAAGTAGTCGGCGGCGTTGTAGCCGATGAACGGCAGCATCGCCATCGGGTCGCGGCGCACCACGCCGACCTGCCCGGCGGCGGCCGCGGTCGTCTCGCTGGAGAGCGTCGCGCCCATGTAGACCCCGTGCACCCAGTCGCGCGCCTGCGTGACCAGCGGGATCGTCGTCGCCCGGCGTCCGCCGAACAGGATCGCGTCGATCGGCACGCCGCGCGGGTCCTCGTAGGCCTCGGCCAGGACCGGGCACTGCTCGATCGGGGTGCAGAACCGGCTGTTGGGGTGGCTGGAGAGTTCGTCGCCGCCGGGGGTCCAGGGCCGGCCGAGCCAGTCGGTGGCGCGGTCGGGGGCCTCGCCGGCGCCCTCCCA
Organism: Glycomyces halotolerans; assembly: GCF_054779575.1. Taxonomy (NCBI): domain Bacteria; kingdom Bacillati; phylum Actinomycetota; class Actinomycetes; order Glycomycetales; family Glycomycetaceae; genus Glycomyces; species Glycomyces halotolerans. Next base: position 5,223 of record NZ_BAAGXZ010000026.1, on the reverse strand, counting down.
CCACACGTCGCCGTCATCGGTGAGCGCGACGTTGGTGAACAGGGTGTGGCCGCGCTCGATGGTGCGCATGGCGTTGGGGTTGGTGTCCCACCCGGTGCCGGGGGCGACGCCGAAGAAGCCCGACTCCGGGTTCGAGGCCCACAGCCGCCCGTCGGGACCGAAGCGGAGCCAGGCGATGTCGTCGCCGAGCGTCTCGACCTTCCAGCCGGGGATGGTCGGCTCGAGCATCGCCAGGTTCGTCTTCCCGCACGAGGACGGGAACGCCCCGGTCACGTGGTAGACCTTCCCTTCGGGGCTGGTCAGGCGGAGGATGAGCATGTGCTCGGCGAGCCAGCCCTCGTCGCGGCCGATGACCGAGGCGATGCGCAGCGCGTAGCACTTCTTGCCCAGCAGCGAGTTGCCGCCGTAGCCGGACCCGTACGACCAGATCTCGCGGTCGGCCGGGAAGTGGGAGATGTACTTGGTGTCGTTGCACGGCCAGGGCACGTCGCTCTCGCCGGGCTCGAGGGGCTTGCCGACCGAGTGCAGGCACGGCACGAACTCGGCGTCCTCGCCCATCGCCTCGAGCGCCTCGGTGCCCATGCGGGTCATGATGTGCATGCTGGCGGCCACGTAGGCCGAATCGGTCAGCTCGACGCCGAACATCGGCCGCTCGGCCTCGAGCGAGCCCATGCAGAACGGCACCACGTACATCGTGCGGCCCCGCATGCACCCGCGGTACAGCTCGGTCATCGTCTCGCGCATGTAGTCCGGCGCGGTCCAGTTGTTGGTCGGACCGGCGTCCTCGGGGTCCTCCGAGCAGATGAAGGTCCGCTCCTCGACGCGCGCCACATCGGACGGGTCGGTGCGCGCCAGGAACGAGTCCGGCTTGCCGTCGACCGGCACCAGCGTCCCGAACGCGACGAGTTCGGCGGTCAGCCGCTCCCATTCGGCGTCCGTGCCGTCGCACCACACGACCTGGTCCGGGCAGGTCAGGTCGGCGATGTCGGCGACCCACGCGAGCAGGCGCTCGTGGCGCGTCGGCGGATTCGTCAGCCCCGTGATCGGTGTTGAGGTCATTGAATCTGTGCTCACTGTCGCTCCTTCGGTTCAGGGCAGCGGTCGGTTCCGCGGGCACGCTCACCGGCCGGGGCCGGCACCTCGCACGCTACGTGACCCCACCACTGCGCGCAGCCGGTCATGCGCGAACGATCGCCGCTTGAGCAGTACTTCCGCCTGAGGATTCCTACAACGTGTTTGTAGTTGCTCGAACAGAGCAGATCTATCGACTGTTCGAGCTCAGTCGATCATAAACGATCACCATGGCGTGAGGGCGGCTCGCCATGGCAGCGCGACAGAGCCGTTTCGCGCATCGAACGAGCGCGTTATCGCGGCGTCACGGGGCGGTTACCCCGCCGGGCCGCCTCGTATTCGCGTGTTTCCCCGCCCCGCGCACGCGTCTGTATCAGGATCGGGCCATACCCACCGAGCAGCGAGCAACGGAGGCGGCCATGGCCCATCGCAGAGAACAAGAGGCGCCCAGGAGCCGGCGCATCAAGACGTGGGGCGTCGGTACGGCCGTCCTGGCCGCCGTCGCCCTCGCCGCCGTGCTCGCGGTCCTGACGCTGTGGCCGTGAACGGCGGCGACCGCTCAGACCGCCGGGCCTCTGCGACGCAGGTCGTCGACGCTCAGCATCGCCTCGCGCAGTTCCTTGAGCCAGTCCTCGGCGTGCTGTTCGACCAGCCGCACGCACCACGCCAGCGCGTCCGAGCGCGAGGAGGCCACCCCGGAACCGACGAGGGTGTCCAGCACCAGGCGCTCGGGCTGCCGCAGCCGTGTCGTCACCGGGATCGACTGGTGCGTGAACACCATCGTCGTCCCTCCGCACCGCGCCCCCCATGACGCCTGCCGGTGGTACCGGTACTGCAGCTGCTGCGCTATCTGGACCCGCATCTCCCGTGTCGCCTCCCGGAACCGGGAGATCCGGCCCTCCTCGGTCGCGGCCCGGTCGGATTCGGTGGCGTCCTGCGGGTGGTCGGGCGTCGCGAGCGGGCAGACGACGATCATCTCGTCGCGGTCGGCGGTCACCTCCGGGAGTCCGGCGATCCAGCCGTCCGGGAAGATCCCGTATATCCAGGCCGGCGCATCGTCCGTGGACGGCAGAGGCCCGTAATGCCACGAACTGGTGTCGTCGATGCCCGCCATTGCGTCTCCTCGGGTGCCCTCTCGCGTGCGAGTACGCATCAAGGTGTACCCCATGGCGGCAAACGCGCGCTCACACGCCCCGTAGGAACACTCCCGCCAGCGCGCAGGTGGCCGCCAGCGCTCCGCCCGCGCACGCGACCACGTGCCCGGGCCGGGGCCGGATCCGGTACTGCCACGGCAGCCACGCCCCCAGCACGAGGGGGCCGGCGCCGACGCCGCCGAACAGGACCAGGGCCGCCACCGCCTGCCGCCACCCCTCGGCCGCTCCGCGGCCGAGCAGCCACGCCGCCGAGGCGACCGCGAGCGCGCCGATCACCGCGCCGAGCAGGCACGCGGTGACGACCGTGTGGCGGGGCGCCTCGATCGGCAGTTCTCCGTCGCGGGCGAGGCGCAGCAGCCGGTCGGCGCGCGCCAGGCGCGAGCGGACCTCGGCCTGGTCGGGGTCGCCGGAGCCGGCCGGGCCGGTCGGGGCCGGGCCAGCGCGGCGGCGGCCGACGAATCCGGTCAGGGCGCTCCACAGTTCGGCGGTGGCCTTGTCGGTTTCGGCGACGAGTTCGGCGGCGGCGTCGGCGGCGCGGGCGGCGCGGTCGCGTTCGGCTCCGGCCTCGGCGACGGTGCGGTCGAGCGCGGCGGTCTCGTCGCGGTCGGCCTCGTGGGCGGCGCGCAGGTCGGCATCGGTGGCGGCCGCTGCGCGCAGGTGGGCTTCGACGGCGGCCCGGTAGTCGGTCTCCATGGCGGCTCTCAGGTGCGGGCGCGGTCGAGGACGGCGTCGGGGCGGGTGAGCAGGGCGTCCGACTTGTAGGGGATGACGACGGTCGGGCGGCGGTGGCGGGCGCGGTCGAAGTAGAGGCCGCGGCGGGCGCGCGGGTACCAGGCGGGGCCGCCGGGCTGCGGTGAGAGGGGCGCGAGTTCGGGTCCTTGGACGTCGAGGGCGAGCCAGGCGTCGATGGCGTCGAAGCGGGCGGCGTAGCCGCCGAGGTCGTCGCGCAGTCGCGGCACCGACCGCCACCATCCGATGGTGTGGAGGTGGCGTTCGGGGCCGTCGAGGAGCATCGACCGCAGCGCGGCCTGCTCGGCGGGGTCGCTGTGGGCCGAGCCGGCGTCGACGGCGTACAGCAGGTTGAGGCGGAAGGCGCCGTCGGCGCGGCCGGGCCAGTCCTTGCAGGCTTCGGCGAGGCCGCCGTGCCAGGTGACGTCGGCGCCGGCCGTTTCGAGGGCGGCGGCGAGGGCGAGCGCTCCGGCGGCGGCGTCGGGGTCGAGGCAGCACAGGTCGACGGCGATGTGCTGGGCGCGGGCGGCGCTGAGCGCGGCGGCGGCGAGGATGTCGGCGGCTTCGCCGGTCCGGGTGCCGACCACGGCGAGGTTGCGGCCGGGGGCGCGGTGGAGGGCGAGGTGGGCGCCGCGGGCGGCGACGTCGATGGTCTGGCCGACCAGGGCCGTCTCCGGCGGCGGGGCCGTCTCGGGCAGGGCTGGGACGTGGTCGCCGTCGAACAGGGCCGGGGCCGGGAGGTCGGCCGGGCGTCGTTCCCACAGTCGCCGTTGGAGGTGCGCCCAGGTGCCGGCGTGGCCGGCGGCGGGCACGGCGACGGTCCGGTTGGCGCGCTCGTGGCCGGATTCGTCGTTGACCACCGCGTGGTGGCGGTCGAGGGTGTCGGCGGCGGCGTTGTCGTCGGCCAGGACGCGGCGGGCCCCCGGCAGGGCGATGCGGAGGGTGAACTGGGCGACGAGGCTGGGGCGGCCCCAGAGCGCTTCGATGCCGGCGATGTCCTGGGAGGCGAGGACGAGGTGGATGCCTTGGCTGCGGCCGCGGCGGGCGAGGTCGTCGAGGAGGGCGACCGCTTCGTCGCTGACGGCGTCGCGTCCTTCGAGGAGGACTTGGAACTCGTCGACGACGGCGACGATCCGCGGCCAGTGCCCGGCCGGGTCGGCGTCGCGGAGTTCTTCGAGTTTGGTGGCCTCGCGGGCTTTGGCCGCTTCGGCGCGGCGGCGCAGCTCGGCTTTGAGGTGGCGCAGGAGCGCGAGCCCGAATTCGCGGTCGTCGTTGATGTTGACGCCGACGAGGCGGACGTGCGGCAGCCAGGTCGGGTCGCGCCGGCCGGCGGCGAAGCGGGCGAAGGAGACGCCCTCTTTGAAGTCGAGGAGGTGGAGCTCGAGCTGGTCGGGACCGTAGGCGGCGGTCAGGCCGGCGATCCAGGCGTAGAGGAGGTTGGTCTTGCCCGAACCGGAGGGCCCGCCGACCAGGGCGTGCGGCGGGTTGTCGCCGAGGGCGACGCGGACGGGCGCTCCGGCGGGGTCTTCGCCGAGGACCGCTTCGAGGCCGCGGGCCGAGTCGCCGGCCCAGAGGCGGTCGGGGAGGAGGTCGGTCAGGCGGGCGGGGGCGCGGCCGGCGGTGTGGGCGGCGGCGATGGTCTTGGCCGCGGCGGTGATCGCCCCGGCCGGCGGGGCGGGGTCGAGGACGAGGGGGGCGCCGGGCAGGCCGGTGTAGGCGCGGTCGGTCAGGACCGGGAGGTCACCGCCGCCGTCGCCGACGATGACGACGTGGACGCCGGCGCCGACGCCGGTGCGCAGCAGTCGCCCCAGTTGGGCCCGCTCGTGGGCCGGCCAGGAGTCCGCCTCGGCGCTCTGGAGGACCAGGACGCGCCACGGTTCGGGGCGGGCCCCGGATTCGCGCGCGAGGTCGGCCAGGGAGGCGTGCTCGCCGGCCAGGACTTCGGCGTTGACGCGTCGGACGTCGTCGACCAGGCCGTCGAGGGCCTCGCGCAGCCCCGAGGGGCCGATGAACGACAGCAGCCCGGCTTTGCCGAGCGGCGCGAACGCCGACAGCGACCGGCCGAGCTGCTCGGGATCGTAGACGTGGAGGCGCACCAGACCCGGCGCGGCCGAGCCGACCGCGCGCAGCAGCAGGCCCGGCAGCGCGCTCTCGGCGCCGGGGTCGATGCGCAGGTGCGCGCGGTCGAGGAGCGCGACCAGGGCCGGCAGGTCGGCCTCCTCGTCGAAGCGGCCGACGCGCAGCAGCGGCGCGAGGCCGCGCCCGGTCG
>NZ_BAAGXZ010000025.1:0-52974 GCF_054779575.1 Glycomyces halotolerans | reverse complement strand
CCGCGCCCTCTTTCCTGGTGGCGCAGGTGATGATGGTGGCGTCCATGTCGATCACGGACCAGCCGGTCAACGTCTTGCCCGCGATCGCGACCCAGGGGAATCCCTGATCAGCCGCTTGCAGCAGTGCCCATACGCGGGAGCGGGCCCGCGAGCGGGCCCGGGCGAGACGCCGATGCGCCTTCGTGTCCAGCCCGGCGAGCAGGCGCCGCATGGTCGAGTCCGATCCGCCCGAGAGCCCCAGCGGCCGGTGATGCCCGGCGAGGCGCTCGGCGTCGGACAGATTCTGCGCGCCCAAAACGATCGCTATCGCCAACTGGACCAGCACGATGCTCCGGTCCAGCCAGCCGCGACCTGCCGATGTCGGCAGTGCCTTGGCGAGTTCGCCGGTCAGGCCGACGCGGTCGGCGAGGCGGCGCAGCAGCACCACGCTCGCGTGTCCGACCAGGCCCTTGCCGTCAGCGGCCACGTCCAGACCCCGATCCCATCCGATACGCTTCACCCGAAAGGTGCTCCTTCAACCCGCGTTCTTGTGTACTAAGCACACGCATTTTCGCAGGTGAACGAGCACCTTTCCTCATTGGGTTCCATCAAGGACGTTGGGGCGCAGAATAACTGAGGTTAGTCTGCGCAGCGGTTGTCAGTAGCTCGCTCCTGCCAGTATTCGAGACCGTCCCGAGCCGCCTGAACCAGTGGATGGCCGGAGCCGAGTATACGAACGGTGTCGTCCTCGAGGGCCTTGAGGTCGGTGGCCGCTGTGGCCGCGTCACCGGCCTGGCCTCGCCAGAAGGCGAGGTTGTAGCGGGTCATAAGGGTCTGGGGGTGGTCGGGGCCGAGCACCCCGGAGGAAGTCGGCGAGGACGGCTTCGTAGCCGGTGACGGCCGCGGTCGGGTCTCCGGTTTCCTCGCTCCAGTTGGCGAGGTTGGCGTGTGCGGTGAGGGTGTCGGGGTGATCGGGGGCCCAGGACAAGGCGGGGGAGTTTTGGTCATAACCAGTGATAACCAAGACTGGGTCATTTGATATGAGATGTAACAGCGTGAATGTCCGATTCAGTGGACCTTAGCACCGCTTACTACAACTCATCACCGCAGGTCACGCGTCAATTGGCACGCGTACGAGACGTCATTTCGGCCGCCGGGTCCCCGGAACGGCACCAGCCGGGCCCGCCGGTCTCGGCGTTGGCGGCTGCGTCCCGTAAGGGCCAGCCCCGCGCGATCCGCGACCGTCTGGACCCTGCCGACTACCAGCGGCTACTGACCGCGGCGCGGGCTGGTTCCTGCAAGAAGGCGCTGGCGGCGGAGTATGGGATCAGTCGCCGCAGCATCTACCGGCTCCTGGCCGCCTGAACGGCGACACGGCATAGTCACATTCGCAGAACATGAGGACTCCGGCGTTACGGTCGGCCAATGGCAGGACAAGACCGCAAGATCAGGGTGACCGGCGAGTGGCGCGAGACCATCGATGCTCACCGGATCGTCGGAGTCCCCATCAGGCTCGCCAAGGCCGAGCGGGAGCGGGCCGAAGGACGCGTGCTCGAACCTGAACCGAGCGATCCGGCCATCGGATCGGTCACGGAAATCGGTTCGGGCGACTGGAGTCGGTGATTTCGGGGAGCTGCAGTTTCTCGAGGAGCGTGCGAATGTTGCGGTGCGCGTTTTGGACGCGCCCGAGCCTGCGGTTGCTGTTGTTGATGTGCGAGGTGTGGCTTCGTTCGCCGACGACCTGGTCGCAGTATCCGGAGGCTGCGGTCAGGTAGATCATGTCGGTGAGGTCGTTCGATTCCCACTGCAGTGCGGTGTCACTGAGCTTCTCGTGGATTACCTCCCGGAACAAGCCGAGGCTGGGCATCTGGCAGACATCGGCCTCTGCGTGCTGCATGGTCCACTCGGACATTTTGGCTGGTGTGATGCCGATCCTCCAGGATTCCTCGGTGAGGTCCTTCGAGAAATCGGAAAAGAACTTCGCCCATGTCCGTTGCCGCAACAGCTCGCGCCCGCGGGGGTTGTCGCGCAGGAAATCGGCGAACGACTGGAGACTCTGTACCCAGCCGTCAACGGGATGCGCGGGCACCGATTCGGTATCGAGGAGGATATCGATGTGGGCGCTCGCGGCGGTTATGACTTCGTACAACCTGGGGAGGTCGTCGAGCTCTGGAGTGGTGTCGGAAGCTCGCGATACTCCTCTTGCCCGAAACAGCGCGTCCGGGTGGAGTGTCACGGCCGGTGGGGTGGCTGGGTTCGGACGGTGGTATCTGGCGCTGAGGGCGGTGCGCAGTTCGATGCGCCGCAGCGCGAGCGGGTCGGTGAGGCGCCAGCCGGCAGAAAGCTGGAGCATGGCGAGCGCTTGCCGATACCGCCTCTCTCCGACCAGACGTGCTTCACCAAGCTCTACTTCGACAGCCGCGAAGACCGCCGGCCGTTCATCGAACGGCAGGAGTACAGCGAAGCAATCAAGCCCCTGCTCGAACAGATCAACGAGATCCGAAACGAGCAAGGGCTCAACAATCGCACTAAAACGGGCGATAACCATGCCAATGGTGGTACTACGGGCGGCAGGGTGGGCGCTACTGGGTTCGAACCAGTGACATCTGCCTTGTAAGGCGGAACTGATGCCTCATCGTGTCCGGTTTGGAAGCAGTTGCGGCAGGTCAGCGGGCATTCGGACCTGTGAGGATTGGTGGTTGGCGGTCAAGGCAGGTTGCCGTTGTCGGCTCTGGAATCGGCTCTGCGGCGACGGTCTACTTCGGTGTGCCGGTACCTATGCCGCGAGGCCAAGCGCACGTGCGCGTTCGCAGCCCTGCCATGAGCGGTCGCCACCGGGCCATATGACCGCGATCTGGAGAGTCGCCAGGAACTCAACATAGGCGGGTCCAGGATATTCGGAGAGAGCCGCGACGAGGGCCGTATCGGGCGAGTCGTAGAAATGCCGGTACTCGAGGAGCTGGCCTACGCACTCGCGGAGGCCCAGGTGAGGTTTGCCGGCGGGAAAGACCTTGAGTTCGATGAGACAGTCCGGGCCTTGTGATCGGTGTAGAACGAGGTCGCGCGGGTGCACGTTGGTGTTCGGTTCGAAACCGCGGGTTTCCGCCCACCTGCCCAACCGATCTACCAAGGTTTCATGGGATCGCGTTCGAACCTGCACCGCCGCGCTGATCTGGGCCCGGTATTCAGCGTCGTTCTTCGGTTTGAACTCTCGTTGGCTCGCTTTCGAAGCACGCGACGGTCCGCGGGCCGGCGGCTCGATCACTCCCTGAAGAACCGCTCCCTTCTTCGCTTCGACCGCTTCCGTGTAGAGACTGAGGAAGCGCCGAACTTCTTCGGAAATGACCTCATCGGAGGGTAGATCGCTGAGTCTCCATGTCCGCGCGTAGATGTTGCCCGCCTCGTACTTCGAGACTCGGTCACCGGTACCGAGTGTCAATTCGGTTGTAAGGCCCTGGTTGTCAACTTCGAGCAGATCTCGCACCGCTTGAGCTTCGTTTCGCAGCAGTTGTTTCACAGTCATTTTCCGCCCACGCGCTAGCTCTGGTGCTGCTGTGACGCCCTGGTTCAAGCTCAAGGAGACGTGTGTCCGCTCCACGTTGAACAGGAAGACTACATAGATGCCCCTGGTGGCGCTTGTTGTGACGTCCGGATCGAGGATCGAGACCCAGAGACCCAGCGGCAAGCCACCGACACCGGTACTGGGCTTGACGATGTAGTGACTAGGGGCTACCTCGTAGAGGGCCTCCACGATACCCCGGAGAGTTTGGAAGATCGGCTGCTGCGTGCTGCCTTTGTAGTCGTAGTCCGCCGTCCCGACCTGCGTCAACAGAGTACGAATCATGAGAGTCCTTCGTCTTAGGGGAAGGACAGCACCGTAGCGCATACCGCCGACATTGGCCAGATAGCTTGCTGCCCAACGGCGGTGCCACCTTGCCGCAGCCGACGCTTGCGGCGGCAAGTAGCCCTACCCGACGGTTGCGGGATGCCGCTGACCGCCACGGTCTCGCTCACAGAGGTGTCGGACGCCGTTCATTCGGTCTCGACCGGAGAGAGCCGGAGTCTTGCTTGACCAGATCGCACGCGGGCTGGAACCGAGCGAGGCTGCTGCCCACCGCTTCGTCGCTGCCCGGCGCTCCGCGCCCACCTGGCTCAGTGCCGGCCGGAATCTTTCAAGCTCATCTGTGCCTACTCGCTGGCGGCCCCGCCGCACGGGGACCGGCGCCAGCCGCACGCCCCGGGCGCGCGGGCGCCGCCAGGCGCGCGAAGCGCGCCCTTGATGATGTATAGAAAGTTTGAACTCAGCTAGGAAGCTGCCGTTCTCTTAACAAGAGGGTGGGTATTTCCCAAAGGTCCGTATAGAGGATATGCGCGCAAGATGTCATCGCCCAGAAGGGTGAACTTTCGAAAGGGGACGTTTTGGGTACGTTGACTTGGTACCATGCCTTATGGCAAACAGGGAATCATTGGCGATGCGTACGACTTTGTACCGCATGCAAGGCTCACGAGACCTCAGGTCCTTCGTTCGCCCGAAATATCATGATTCGGAGACATTCGACATACATGACTGTCTGGTCGGGGACCGTGAAGGCGTTCTTGTCTCTGGTGAGATGCGCAGTGAAAAGGCTAAATGGGCGGAGCGAGTGTCAACTATCTCAGGTGTAGCGATAAACATCGAAAATGTGACTCCTGCGGCTGTTCTACTAATACGTGATGGGCAGAATGAGGCATGGGCGCTGAGTTTCGGAATGGGATTCCAGCTGCTCGATCAAGCGTTTATAGATTCAGGGTTCGGGATTCGCATCGCAACAAGAACTGCGACTCCTGAAGCGATTAGATCGCTGACGAAGAACGAGCTAGATTATCGGGGACGGACGGATCGGTCCTCAATCCCTGCGGGAGAATCCCTGAAGGCCTTCGGGGTGGAACACTTCGGTGAAATCGTAACGAGGATTGCCGGAGCCGCCGTGATTGAGGATCTTGCCAATGGTAGCGGGTCCGTAACAATCAGGGCTGCCGACGCACTGAGTATTCCCTTGGGCAAGGGGACGCAAGATCTATTGAATGACCTGGATTTGATTTCGAATGCGCTTGAGTCTGAGCCAAAGCCGGAGCTCGAGACGTTGGAGCAGTTCTCGCGAGTTAAGCACTCCGAGCTATTGGATTTGCTAAATGAACACCTAACATCGGCCATTGTTGAAGGTGTCGCGGCATCGCGCCTTGCTCTTGGGTGGCCACACGAGAGAATCGATGAAAACGGCACCCCTGAGGCTTTCAGGATAGTTGGTCCTGGAATTAAAGACTCAGAAATTATTGTAGATCTCCCTTCGCTTGAGGATCTACTCGAGGCGGTATTGCAGAGGAATTCTCAGGATCCGCTCGCCGCGGCTCGCGTGATAAAGGTTGTGCTTTTTCGAGACGCTGATGGCACTGAGCCAATCAGCCAGGCAATCCCTATCCTGAACTGGCTTACTTTCGAGGCTGAAATCCATAACACTAGATACTGCTTTTTTAGTTCAAAATGGTATGCAATGAATTCGGATTATGGAGAGCGACTGCAACGAGCCGTGGAAAAAATCTTTCGGCGTACTCCGATAGTCGAACTTCCTTCCTGGGATCGTTCTGTCTACCCCACGGAAAAGAAATACAACGATGCAGTAGCTAAAGAAATGGGAGGATGGTCGCTCGATCAAAAGCTAATTCGAACTAGTTACAATAAGCATGGATTCGAAGCATGCGATATTTTGACTCCAAATGGGGATTACCTACATGTAAAACACGTTCCAGGTTCTGGAGCGGCCAGTCATCTGGTTGCCCAAGCGCTTGTTTCGATTGATGCTTTGATGTACGACGAAGATGCGCTTTCTAAACTCCGAGAAGTGGCGGCGTGCAGTGGTGCGCCTACTGAATTGATGACGAGTCGTCCACATTCGGTCGTCTTGGTAATGGCGAGAGATCGGAAGATCACGGCGACGGACCTGTTTACTTTCACAAAAGTAACTCTTGTCCGACTTGACAAAGTTCTTGCTGCAAGAGAGATTGAACTTACTGTAGTCTCTATTGGATATAGGGAGAAAGGTGTATAATCCTGTTGCGGAAATCAGGAGGATTAGGTGCAGTCTTCGTTGGTCTCTTATCGACCTGAAACCGAGTTGAGATCTGGAGTTCTTAGCTTGGCCGCCACAAGGACAACTGACGTTCCAATCAATACTTGTGCTTGAATCGCCTCATCAAGGATGGTCACGCCGAGCATGACAGCGACGACCGGAAGCAGATATACAATAATCGATGCAGCTGTAGGTCCGTCGTCGGTGATGATGCGGTAGTTGAGGATGTAGGCGATGCCGGTGCCGAGGGTGCCGAGGATGAGGATCGCGAGGATTGGGGTTGCTTTCCAGCTCGGTTCGGTCCATCCGAAGAGCGGCATCATCGCGAGGGTGAGGGCTGTGGCGCTGATGAGTTGGCCTGTGGCCATGCGGAGTACGCCGAGGTCCTTCTTGACGAGGAACTTGCCGATGTACACGTAGCTGACGCCGTAGGAGGCTGCGGCGCCGAGGCAAGCGAGGCCTCCCCAGCTTGCGATTTCTGAGGTGTGGTCCCAGGGGGAGAAGATCAGTAGAACGCCTGCGAAGCCGATGATGAGGCTCCAGGCGTTTCGTCGTGCTGAGGTTCCGTGGCGATAGGCAAGCACCGTGATCAGGACTGTCCAGAGCGGGGTGCTTGCGTTGATGACACCGGCCGTCGCTGAGGAGACGGTCTGCTCGCCGATGCCGAAGAGCAAGTAGGGGAGGGCATTGCTGAAGAATGCGGCGATGGTGAGGTGTCCCCAGGTCTTGCGGTCTCGAGGCAAACTGAGGCCGCTCAGGCGGAGGATCACGAGCAGGACCGCGGCCCCGAGACTCATCCGAAACAGGGTGATTTGGATGGGGGTGAAGCCCTCGAGGCCGATCTTGATCCAGAGGAAGCCGGAGCCCCAGAGAAGTGCGAGGGCAGCGACGCGGGCAGTTCCTGCGAGGCGTGGGCTCATTCAGTCCTCAATGTGGATGCGGTAATCCAGGCTGTTGAGGTCGGCGCGCATGGTGAACGTCGTGACCTCGAACGGCTGCTCGTGCTGGTCGATGCCGGTGTGGATAACCTCGATAACGGGGACGCCGGCCGGGATCGCAAGGCGCTTGGTTTCCTCGGGGGTCGGCATCCGGGAGCCGATCTCCTCGCGGATCCACGTGATGCGGTGACCGCGGTCCTCGAAGCGGCCGTACAAGCTGCCCCTACCCATGTTGGCGGAAGTGGCGAGCACCGTCCCATCGGCGATCGCCCACGGAATGTAAGTGATGCCGACCTGCACGGGCTCGTCGTCGGCGAAGTACCAGTTTTCGCGGCGGACCACGGTGTCTTCGTCGGTGGAGAGGTCAAGTCGCTCGGCGATCTCCTGGGGAGGAGATACGCGCTCAATCGACGTGCAGTCGACTCGTGCAGTCTTGCCTTGCTTCTCGACTTCGGCGCGGAAGGGGGAGAGGCCAGTTTCGTTTCGAAGTCGGTTGGAGTACCGTTCGGCCCCGAGCCGGAGCAGCCGGCGCTTCTCGCGGACCTTCGGCCGCGCGCGGTTGCGGCTCTCAATGAGCCCTTCCGCTTCCAAGATCTTGATGGCTTCGGCTGCGGTGTTGCGTGCGACGCCGTAGATCTCGGCCAACTCCCGTTGAGACTTCAGCTGGCTCCCCGCCGGCATCTTGCCGCTCAGGATGTCAGCTCGCATCTCGTTGGCCATTTTCCGGCGAGGAGGCAGGTCTTCTCCCATCTCGTCCTTGTGCGTTTCTGCTGCTTGCGGCGCTTCTTCGTTCATGTATCTCACCTCGCCAACTAGCGTATCTCAACTGGCTTGAGCCAGATGCTTGCGCCGCCGAGAACATGTGTGATATAACTGGCTTAAGCCAAACTGGCCTATGCCAGATTTGCTTGGTTGGGTCCCAGAAGGACCTGGCCTCCCGTCCGGAGATGGCCTCGGGGCGGAGCGGAAAGAGGTGTTTCGATGCAGAACTTGCCGGTTGACCTGGGTGGTTACAAGCTGATGGTCACGGAGGCTCCGGAGATGAAGACTCGCGTGGACAAGGAGACCGGTCAGGTCGTCCCCGCGACGGGTTATGACTCCGATGAGCCGCAGTTCGTGGTGGTGCTGTTCGCGAAGGCCAAGGAGGCGAACGCGAACGGCCGGCGTTCGAAGGGCGAGGAGATCAAGGTGACGCTGCCGCGCGACCCTGGCGACGGCTTCGAGGAAGGCGCCCTCGTTGAGCTGTCCGGCGCGACGGTCTCCCCCTACGAGATCAAGGAGGGCGGCGCGATCACGATGTCCGGCCTCTCGTTCAAGGCTCGCTCGATCGTCCCTGTCGGGGGCTAGCAGTTGGCGCTGCTGGGTGGCCCTGCTCCCGGGGTTTGACGGGACGGCCGGTTTGAGTCCGGCTAGGGCGCGGTGCTGGTGATACGGCACGGGCGGATCGGAAGGTCTGCGCGTCGCGGTCGCTGGCGAGTTGTTCCTGAATTGCACAGGGTGTTTGAGCTTGCCTTTTTCCGGGCTGACCTGCCGTCCGCATTAGACGCTTCGTGTCGCGGTCGATGGGTTCATTCCTCCACGAGCACAACGAAAGGAGCTGGTCTTCCGTGGGGGTTTGTGCGCATCGAGGGTCGATGTGCGGGTCACCGGAAAGGAAAGTGCATGGATTATTCGAAGCAACTGACCCTGTCGGAGTATTTGGCGCTGCCGTTGAGTACCGAGGAGGTCGCCGAGCGGATCGGTGCCGAGTTGGCCTTGCGGCTGCCCGACGAGATCACTGTGGAGGCGGTCTCGTACGAGCGTGGCGGCTATGTCGCCGACTGCGACGGCATCGAGTCGGTGCTGGACATGATCGACATCGCGGCCGCTCTGGGTACCGGCCTGACGCTCATGGCCCGTGGTGACCGGCAGTTCGCGGCCTTGCATTGCCGCTTGTCCGGTGAGCGGGTCGTGATCCGGGCGCAGTTCGGCCTCCCCGAATACTCGGAGGTCGGTCATGGGTGATGTGCGGATGCGGGATTGCCCTCGGGCGTCGGAGTGCGCGGGCTGTGGTCGGCGTCGTCGCCTGGAGGTCCGCGAGGTCGAGACGGACTCGGGCGCGGCGTGCGTCACCGTCTGCGAGGACTGCGGCGAACGCGGGGAGCTGCCGCCCATCAGTCCGCTGGTCGCGCCGTTGTGTGTGGCCTCGCATCGCCAGCATCTCGGGCTCGGGGTGGCGGCGTGATGGCGGGCTGGTTGCGGGATCTGAACCCGTTCGAGCTGGAGGCCCGATCACGGGTGCGCAAGCGCCTCAAAGGTGTCGGCCTGGATGAACCGAAGTTCTATTTCGGGCAGGTCGAACTCAAGGCCACGGTCGACACGTTCCGGGAACTGCGGTCCCTCGCCGAGGAGTTCGGCGGGGACATCGAAGAGGACTTGGATTATGACACGCGGTATCGGGGCGTGAAGGTCTTCACCGTGATCGAGGTCGAGGGCATCAAGGTCCACGTGTCCGCCTACCTCGGCGAAGAGGAGGCCGAAGCGGCCGGGTTCTGCTGATGCGCTTCCCGGCCGCCACGGTCCACCAGGTGGCCGCTAGCGGTGACGCCGATGCGGTGGACGGGTTGTTCCGGCGGGTGCTTGCCGGGCGGGTCCCTGGCGGCATCAACCAGCCGCGGTGGATCGCTGGGCGCGAGCTGACCGGGGTGTTCTCCGGTTATGGCGCGGTCCGTGACTTCGCCGACTGGTGCGACGCCTTCGGCGCCGATGCCGAGTTCGAGTTCGGGCCGCCTCCGGAGGTGGTCTTGTTCTGCCGCACCGATTTGGGCGGCTACGCCGTCACCGTCTCCTGCGTCGCCGATGAGAGGGACGCGGGGGTGTTCTTTCGCCTCAACCCCGGTTGGGGCCTGGACTGAGAAGGGAAGTGGTGCTCATGGGCTCGACGCTCTATGGCACCGAGCAGCGGGAAGTGAACCGGTGGGCGATGGCCGAAGCGCGCCTGGCCGGTCTGATCAAAAAGGAACGCAACAACAAGGACCGGGGCGAGTCGTTCGCGACCTTCCAGTTGAACGACTTCTTCGGCACCGAGTGCCGCGGGCTGCCGCTGCCGTGGGAGTGGCGCTGGACCTACGGGTGCCCTCGCGGGCAGTTCACCACGATGGTCCGCTCCTCGGTCACCGCGTGGGCTGAGGAGATCGGCGACGGGACCGTGGAGGCCGAACCGGCCGGTGGTGGGGAAGTGATGGTCCAGGCCGATTGTCTGAAGTTCGGGCAGCGGTTCACCGTCTGGGGCTACGTCCATCAGACCGAAGTGGACGAGATCGGAAAGCTCGTGTGGGGCCGCTCGATGTGAGCGGCAACGGAAACGATGGAAAGGAGGTGGAGGTGATGGGTGACTTCTGGTGGGTGTGGCTGCTCCTGGCCGCATCGCTGCTGTTGAACGTCTCGCTGCTGCGCCGCGAGGCCCGGCGGATCTTCCGCTACTGGAACTTCTAGGAGAGCAATGCCTGACGGCTTCGCTGCCTCACCGCTCGACGGGGGACCGGTGAGGATGCGTGGCTATCAGAACGAAGCCAACACGAATCAATGAAAGGAGTGAGCGTGGACAAGATCGACTGGTTCAAGGCCAATGAGCGGTCGCTGCGCAAGTACGAGAACTTCACGAGCGCGCTCGCCTCGCTCGGCGTCGCTCTGGAGGACACCGAGAAGGTCGTCAAGCAGTACCTCAACGCCGCCCCCTCCGGCGCGGCGGCCCGGAACATCCTGCACGTCGAACCCGAAGAGCTCAAGGCGGCCCTGGCGGACCTGTACGAGTCGCTGAACTCGCTGGTCGCCAAGGCGCGCAAGCACGAAGCCAAACTCAAGTCCTGGGAATGGCAGCTCTAGCCGCCAGGCCCGATCGAAAGGAGACAACCGCGATGGCACCAGTGCCGACCCGCGAGATCGAGGACGCGACCGAAGCGATCCACATCGCGATGAAGCAGGTCCGCGAGGCCATGAAGGGCATCCCGGACAAGGACTTCGGGTTCAAGCGAGCCCACGAGACGGCCGCGCGCGACGCGGCGCACCTGACGGTGATCCTCGAGGACATCAAGCACTACAAGTAGGACCGGTCCGGCCGGTTTGATCCTCCCCAACCCACGGGGGTGTTGGGGAGCGGTCATGCACGCCGAAGTGCTGCAACGCCACTAATCACCAAACGAATCGTCTGCAAAGACGGGAGGTATTCGTCATGCCCGAAAACCACACGAACTCGAAACGGAAAGTCGGCCTGGAATGGAAGGCCGCCGCCTGGGCCGCCCGCCATCCGCTGATCACCACCGGCGTTCCCGGTGTCGGCCTCGCTGCCGCTACGGCTCCGGAAATGGCCGCCGCTGTCGCCGGTGCCGGCATCGCGGGAACCCTCGCCTGGGCTCGGGCGAACCCGCCGAGCTTCGACCGGCTCGCCGCCCCGCATCTGCGCACCGTCCGGCGACGGTGGCTGTCGGCCTCCTACACCGGGATCGGTTGGCGGCGGAACATGCGCGAGTGCGGCCTGACCCGCCAGCACCCCGGCACGGGCGAACTCCTGGTCCCGCGCGTGGTCAAGGTCCGGGCGCACACCCCGCACGTAGAGACGGTCTGGGTGAAGCTCCTCAAGGGCCAGACACACAAGCAGTGGACCGACGCCCTCGAAACGCTCGCGGTGGCTTTCAACGCCGAGCGGGTCTCGATCGAGAAGGTCAAGCCCCAGATCGTCGCGTTGATCGTGCAGCGGACCGAGCCGTTCACCGACCCGATCCCGGCCCCGGACCTGCTCGAGGACGCTACCGAGATCGACTTGACCTCGATCTACCTGGGCTTGGACGAGTACGGCAACGAGTGGCGCGAATCGGTCCTGGACAACCACTTCCTGATCAGCGGCGCGTCGCGGTCGGGGAAGAACTCGATCACCTGGGCCATGCTCCGCTCGCTCGCCCCGGCCATCCGTGACCGGATCGTGCGGGTGTGGATGTGCGACCCGAAGCAGACCGAACTCGCGCTCGGGCGCCGCGCGGCCTACCGCTACGGCTCCGGCGTCGGCGAATCCGCCGAGGTCGTCCGGGAGTTCCTGGACGACCAGAAACGCGTCCAAGCGCTCCTCCAGGAGCGAGGGCTCCGGAAGTTCACGCCCTCGACCAAGACGCCGCTGAACCTGCTGATCGCCGATGAGCTGGGCGCGATGCTCGCCTACGGCTCGGGCGAGGCCGACGACCGGGCGAACATGCGCATGATCCGCACCGGCCTCGACCTGATCGGCTCCCAAGGGCTCGCTACCGGGCACGCGATGCACGGCTACGTCCAAGAGCCGACGAAAGATGTCGTCTCCTGCCGGGAGCTGTTCACACTCAAGATCTGCCTCCGGGCGACGAGCGCCGCTCACCCCGAGATGGTCCTGGGCGACGGGATGCGCGCCAGGGGCGCGACGGCCGATGAGATCCCCGCGGTGCCTGAGACGGCCGGGATCGGGTTCAAGGTCGCCCAATACACGCGCACCCCGGTCCGCGTCCGCGCCGCCTACTCCTCGGACGCCGACATCCGTGAACTGGTCGACTTCGTCAACACCGAACCCGACGCCGAGCAGCCGCACCTGCGCCTCGTCGCCTGACCGGCCTGACCCTGAAAGGAGGGACACACGATGGCCGACAAGACAAAAGACACCGAGGAAACCGGCGAGGCGAAGAAGGTCGCCAAGCTCCGCAAGAAGCTCGGCGAAGCGCGCCAGGTCCACGCGATCGCCGACGACCCATACCTGAAGGTGGTCGAGCTGGATCGGTTGCGAGTCTCGATCACCGGGAGCCTGTGGTTCTTCCTGGCGGTCGGGCTCGGTTACACCACCGTCGGCGTCCATGACTTCATTGCCGCGGGGTTGGCGATCACGGATCCGATGTGGTGGGGCGCGTGGGCTGTCGAACCGGCCTTGGCCGGGATGTTGATCACCGTGCTCCGGTGGGAAGCGGCCATGCTGATCCGCGGTATCCGGATCGAATCGCGGTGGGTGTCTTTCACCAAGTGGATGCTGCTGGGCTCGACGCTGATCATGAACGTCCTCTCGTCGCTGGGCAAGTCCACCGTCGAGATCGTGCTACACGTCGCCTTCCCGGCCCTGGTGTTCTGCCTCGCCGAGGTCATGCCGGTCGTCCAAGACCGGTTCGGGCAGGCCCGAGCGAAACTCCTTGCCGAGATCGCCAAAGCAGTCGCGGCGCAGGCTGCCGAGCAGGAATCCGCGGCTTCGGTCCCGGCGACGGTCGCCGATCTCCAGGCCGAACTCGAAGCACACGGCTCGGCTCCGGCGCCGATCTCGCCGACGCTCCCGCCCGTCGCGGCTATGCCGGCCGAAGTGACGCCTCCGGCGCACCTGCCGCGCCCCAAGCTCCCCGCGCCGATGCTCGCGGCCGTGGAAGCCAAGGCCGCCGACCTGGCCGACGCAGGGCAGAAGATCACCGCCGCCGACGTGCAGGCCGTGATCAAACTCCCCGCGCCGATGGCCGAACAGACCGCCCGCTACTTCGCCGCCGCACACGCCACGGCCTAACCACACCATCTCGCCGGGCAGGAGCAGACCACACCGCTTCTGCCCGGCTTCCTACCTGAGCACTTCTCCCCGAAAGGGAATCAAACCATGCTGTATGGATTCATGACCGGACTGAACGCCTTCGCCTTCATGGGCAAGGTCGAAGACGCCACCGCCGGTCGCATCGACTGGAACACCGTTACCGGTGGCCTGGAGGACCCCTGGCCGCCCGATGTCTGGATCGAGGGCAACAACGGCCGCGACGCCATGCGCGTCACCTACAAAGGCCGCCTCACCGAATTCGCCTACACCGAATACACCACCGACAACCACGAGCTGCGCTCCGACGACCTCGCCGCCGCCGTGATCGCGCACCTCGAACGATGCATCGGCGAGGACCCCAACCCCGACACCGAAGCCAACCGGACCCGTCCGACCTGACTCAACCGCATACGTCCTGAACTGTCCCGACGCCCGGACCGGCCTTCATCGCTGGTCCGGGCGTTGCCGTCCTCGCAACTCCAAGAAAGGAAGGTGTCTCATGCCAAGCGACACGATCGACGACGCGATTAGCGCGTTCGCCTCCAAGCCAGGCTTCGCGACCTGGCGCACCAAGGTCAAATCCGTCCACGGCTGCGCCGCGCCGATCAAACTGCGCGGCGCCTCCTCGATCACCCGCAAAGGCACCGGCGAGATCCTCAAGGCCACCTCCGGCTCGGTCTGGGTGCCGTGCGGGACCCGCCGGGAGAAGCTGTGCCCCTCCTGTGCGGCCTGGTACGCCGACGACGCCTTCCACCTCATCCGCGCCGGACTCGACGGCGACAAATCCAAAGGCATCGACGCGGCCGTAGCCGACCGGCCCCGCTGGTTCGTCACCCTCACACCGCCCAGCTTCGGCCCCGTCCACTCCCGCATCCTCGGACCGAACGGGAAGCTCCGGCGCCCGTGCGCGTGCGGCGAATGGCACTCCGAACACGACACCCGCCTCGGGCAGGCAATCGACCTCGACACCTACGACTTCGAGGCGGCCGTGCTCTGGCAAGCCCACGCCGGCCAACTCTGGCACCGCTTCACCATTGCGCTGCGCCGCGAACTGGCACGCATCGGCGGTCTCAAAGTCGCCGAACTCGCCAAAGCGGTGCGGCTGTCATATTCCAAGGTCGCCGAATACCAGCGGCGCGGCATGGTCCACTTCCACGCCGCGATCCGCCTCGACGGCCCCGAAGGCCCCGCCGACTCACCCCCGGTATGGGCGACGAAAGAGGTCCTGGCCGATGCGGTCCGTTCCGCGGCGGCTTCGGTCACCGTCATCTCACACCGCCCGGACGGCTCGGTGCTCGAGCTGGAGTTCGGGGCGCAGCTGGACCTGCGCGACATCACCACCGAAGCGGTCGGCAACGAGTCGTCTGAGATCCAGTCGTCCCGGCTCGCCTCCTACGTCGCCAAGTACGCCACCAAATCGACCGGCGCTCACGACGGCTCGGACCGGCGCATCCGCTCCGCCGAGGAGATCGACGCGCTCCCGGTCTCGGCGCACCACAAGGCCATGATGCGCACCGCCTGGCACCTCGGCGGCCTCGACGCCTACGCCGGACTCGGGCTACGCCGCTGGGCGCACATGCTCGGCTTCCGCGGCCACTTCCTCACCAAATCCCGGCTCTGGTCAACCACGCTCACCGAGCTGCGAGCGATCCGCGCCCGCTACCGCCTCGCCGAAGCCCTCGCCGAACTCGAGGTCTCAGAAGACGACGTGATCGTCGTCAACGACTGGGAAGCGGTCGCCTTCGGCCACGGCTCCGACGCCGAACGCGAACTCGCCGCCGCGATCGCCGAAACCATGCTCCAACAGAAGCTCACCAAAAAGGACTCTAGGAAGGAATGAACCGATGGGAGTGAAGTACCCGCTGGTCGTCGCCGATGACCAGCTTCGTGAACGCATCGAGGCCCACTGGGACCGGCTGTTCGACATCGAGGTCTACCCCTCGGTCGAAGCCGCCCTGGAAGCCACCGACTGCGGCGCCACCTACCGCGACAACGGCCACGACCGCGCCGTCCTCGACTGCGAGGTCACCGGCTGCCCCTTCGGGTGCATCTTCACCGCGAAATGGCTCGACCTCGACACCTTCGGCGGCATCGCCACCAACCGCCCCGGCTGCCCAGCCGTCACCAAGGAGACCGAGCGATGAGCGAACGGCTCTGGAGCATCGAAGAGACCGCCGAATTCCTCAGCGTCCCTGTCGAGACGCTTCGCTACTGGAGGAAGAACAAGACTGGTCCGCGCGCTGCGAAGCTTGGGCGGCATCTTCGCTACCACCCGGATCATGTTCGGCGGTGGTTCGAGGACTGCGGAGGGGCGGTGACCTGACGTGAGTGAGAAGCCCAGTCAGAAGAAGCCGCGCAAACAGGCTCGGCGCGGAGACGGCTCGATCTACTGGGACGAAGCGAATCAGTACTACGTCGGTTCGATCTCGCTGGGCCTGAAACCGGACGGCTCGCGAAACCGTCCGAGTGTCCGCGGTAAGACCATGAAAGAGGTCCGCGCCAAGCTCAAGGAGCTAAAGGACGATTACGACAACGGCATTGAGCTGGGGGACAAGTACACCGTTGAGGATGCCTGCCGCGACTTCCTCGCGCGGGGCCTGCCGGTTCAGGGTGGCGAGACGGTGGACCGGCTTCGCAGCGACATCGAGAATCACATCATCCCAGGCCTGGGCAAGGCGAAGCTGAAGCGGCTGACCGCCGACGACATTGACGACTTCCTCGCCGGGTTCACCAAGACCCACGCGACCAGCACGATCCGTCGCCTGCTCGGCACCATCCGACGGATCATCCGGCTCGCACAGCGGCGAAACAAGGTAGCTCGGAACGTCGCCGAGCTGGTCGACGCGCCAAAGGGCACCAAGGGCCGGCCGAGCAAGGCGCTCAGCCTGGATGAGGGAAAGGCTATCGTTCGGCAGTGCCGCAAGAGCCGCGAGACCTGGATTCACGCCTACGTTGCGTTGTCGATGTTCACCGGCGTCCGAACTGAGGAGGCACGGCCGCTGAAGTGGGAACATACCCACCTCAACCCCGTCAAGGGCGAACGGTGCTCGTGCGGGCGGGTGCATCGTGAGACGCTTCCGGCTCATGTCGAGGTGTGGCGCTCGGTCCGCGTCAGCGGCGACACCAAGACTGAGAAGAGCCGCCGGACGGTGGCCTTGCCGGCCTACGTCGTCCGGATCTTGTCCGAGTACCGCGCCAAGCTGATCGAGGACCGGAAGCGGAACCATCACAAGTGGGAGGATCTCGTCTACGTCTTCGGGACTCGGCGCGACACGGTGAAGGAGGCGCGCAACGTCCGGCGGTTCTTCAAGGCGGTCGTGGAGGAAGCGGGCGTCGCGGGCGAGTGGGCTCCGCGGGAACTCCGGCACACCTTCGTCTCCTGGATGTCCGACCAGGGCGCTCGCGATGAGCTGATCGCCGATCTGGTCGGTCACCGAAATACGACGACCACGCGGACGGTCTATCGGAAGCAGCTCCGGCCGGTCATCACCAAAGGCGCCGAACTGCTCGATGAGGTCTTCGGCAAGGACTTCTTTGATGAGGCCTGAGACGGCCTTTGGCTCTGGATTCGGCTCTTTTCAGCCCCCGATGCTGCCCGCGTCGGGGGCTGATTGCGTGGTGGGCGCTACTGGGTTCGAACCAGTGACATCTGCCTTGTAAGGGCAGCGCTCTACCGCTGAGCTAAGCACCCTTGGGCGCGCTCGTAGGCGCGCCGAGCGACACAAAGGGTACCTGAACTCCGCCTTGGGCGCGAGTCCAGGGTCTTTGCGGGGGCAGGGGTCGTAGCCTGGCGGGATGGTGGGTGAATGGGCCGGTTATCTCGGTCGCTTCCACGAGGAGCGGGCCGGGATCACCGAGCGGGTGCTCGCACGGTCGTTCGACGGCGGGCAGCATCCTTACGAGTGGCTGGCGGGCGCCGTCTCCGGCGGGCCGGTGGTGGACGCCGCCTGCGGCAGCGCGCCGCTGTACCCGCTGCTCGGCGATCTGGGGTACCTCGGTGTGGACAACTCGGCGGGGGAGTTGAGGCTCGCCCGCAAGCGCGGGACTCCGGTCGTGCTCGCGTCGGTCACCGACCTCCCGGCGGGCGAGGGCTCGGTGGGGACCGTGGTGTGCTCGATGGCGATGCAGGTTGTCGACGGGCTGGATTGGATGCTGGCCGAGGTCGCCCGCGTCCTGCGGCCGGGCGGGCGGCTGGTCGCGACGGTGCCCGCGGCCGGGCCGCTGCGGGTCAGGGACCGGTGCTTCGCGGCGGGACTGTTCGCGGCGATCGGACGGTCGGTGACCTATCCGAACGACGCGGCCCTGCGAGCGCCATCCGATCTGGTCGGCGCGGCCGGGTTGACGCTCGTCGGCGACGAGCGAAGGCGGTTCGTGTTCCGGCTCCGGAACGCCGAGGACGCCGAGCTGCTGGTGCGGTCGCTGTACCTGCCCGGCCTGTCACGCCGCCGGCTCGGCGCGGCACTGCGTTGGGCGCGGGCGTGGGCCCGCATCGGACGCGAAGTGCCGATCCCGGTTCGGAGGCTCATCGCCACGCGGTGAGCGCGGAATGCGCTCGCGTGCCCGAGCGTTGGAGTCAGCGTGACTGAGAAGATGCGCATCGACATTTGGTCCGACGTCGCCTGCCCGTGGTGCTACGTCGGCAAGGCCCGCTTCGACAAGGCGCTCGCCGAGTTCGCCCACGCCGACCGCGTCGAGGTCCGCCACCGCTCCTACGAGCTCGACCCGACCGTGTCGGAGACCTCGAAGGTGATCGACATGCTCGCCGCCAAGTTCGGCATCACCCCCGAGAAGGCCCAGGAGAACGAGCACCACCTCGGCGCTCTGGCCGAGGCCGAGGGGCTCGAGTACCAGGCCGAAGGCAGGGACACCGGCAACACCTTCGACCTGCACCGACTGCTGCATCTCGCCGCCGATCGCGGCCTCGAGGCCGAGGCCTGGCGGGCGTTCTACACCGCCAACTTCGGCGAGCGGGCCTCGCTGTTCGATCGCGACCGGATGACCGAAGTCGCCGTCGCCGCCGGGCTCGACCGCGACGAGGTCGTCGCCGTCCTCGACGACCCCGATGCCTACGCCGACGCCGTCCGCGCCGACGAGGCCGAGGCCGCCGGGCTCGGGATCCGCGGCGTCCCTTTCTTCGTCGTCGACGGCAAGTACGGCGTCTCCGGCGCCCAGGCGACCGAACTGCACGCCGAGGTCCTCGAGAAGGCTTGGGGCGAAAGGCGACCGCAGCTGCTCAACGTCGCAGGCGACGCCGACGCCGAGGCCTGCGGACCGGACGGCTGCGCCGTGTAGTCGAGCGTGCGGCCGAATTCTTCACGGGAGGCCCGCTCCGGACTTATCCTGGGTCGAATGCCGCCAACGACAGAGGAGGCCGCCATGCCGATGGATCGCGAGACGCAACTCCGTCTGATCAACCTGCGCGACGAAACCGGTGTGCTCTCGCTCTACGTCAACGCCGACCCCCGGCAGCAGGGCTCGCAGCCGCCGTGGAGGAACCGCCTCGAGCAGGGGATCCGCACCCTGACCGACGCGGTCGACGGCGAGGTCGAAAGCCTGCTCAAGAACCGGCTCCACGAGATGGAGCTCGAGATCGAGCACCTGGTCCGCCCCGGCTCGCCGGGCGTCGGCCGGGGCCTGTTCATCCCGCTCAGCGACGGCGAGAGCTTCTCCGTCGAGATGCAGACGCCCCTGACCGATCGGGTCGTCCTCGCCCCCCGCTCCCACATCGCTCCCATGTTCGCCGCCTGGGCCGAAGGCTCGCCCTCCGGCATCGCCGTCGTCGACGGGCACGGCATGCGCATCCTCGATACCCGCTTCGGTGTCTGTGAGGAGATCTCCGGCCTCTCCTTCGAGCTCCACACGGCCGAGTGGCGCGAGTTCGCGGGTCCCGCACCGCAGAAGAGCGCCTGGGGCAAGCGCGAGGGCCAGTCGTCGTCCTCGCAGACCGACTTGTTCGACCACCGCATCGGCGAGCACCTCGCCAAGTTCCTGTCCGCCGCGCACACCACTCTGGAGAACCACGTGACGACCTTCGGCTGGGAGTTCCTGGTCGTCACCGGCGAACCCGAACTGGTCGAATCGACCTCGAAGTCGCTCAGAAACTCGCTGAAGACCGAGGTCGTGCCGTCGCAGCTCGTCCTCAGCCAGGCCACGCCGGCGCAGATCGAGCGCTCCCTGGCGCCCGAGCTCGCTGCGGCGCGGCATCGTCGCGATCAGCGGCTCGCCGAGGACTTCGCCGAAGCGCCGCCGAAGGCGTCGTTCGGCTCGACGTCGACGCTCGAGGCGCTGCAGGTCGGCCGGGTCGACCGGCTGGTCCTGGAGCGCGATTCGGTGTGGAGCGGGCAGCGCATCCCGTCCGGGGCGGTCTTGGCCGACGGCGTGGAGCAGAGCGATCCGGACGTGGCCACGGCGGTCGCCGAGGCCCGCCTCGGTGAGCAGATGATCGAGATGGCGCTGGCCACGGACGCCACGGTGTCGATTCTCGGCGACGATGTCCGCCTGCCGGAGAAGGCCGAAGGCGTCGGCGGGTTCCTGCGCTGGTGACGACCCATCATTGAAATTAGGTTATGCTAACCTAAGTCTGGCAGTACCGACAAGGGCCGCGGGTCTCTCACCTCCCGCGGCCCTTGCTGCTGTTCCGGGTCGCCGTGTCCCGAATCATTCCTTCTCGTCCTCCCGGGTCTATCGCCGCGCGCGCGACGGTGCTACCGTTAATTCATCAGATGATGAATTACGGGGATCGACCACTACCCCAAGGGAGACAGCCATGTCTGACCGGCAAGCGGAAGTCATCGTCGTCGGCGCGGGGCCCACCGGCCTCCTGCTCGCCGGGGACCTCGCCGAATCCGGCGTCGACGTCGTCGCGCTGGAGAAGCGCGACGCCGAACTGTCCAACCTCTCCCGCGCCTTCGGCGTCCACGCGCGCACCCTCGAGATGCTCGACGCCCGCGGCCTCGCCGACGAACTCCTCGACTACGGCGGCGCCCAGCTCGCCGGCATCCGGCTGTTCAACCGAGTCCGCCTCCACCTCGCCGACCTCGAGACGCGGTACCCGTTCCTGCTCATGACCCCGCAGTACGACGTGGAGGAGGTGCTCCGCCGCCGGGCGATCGAGGTCGGAGCGAGGATCCTCTACGACCACAAGGTCACCGGAGTGGACCAGGATGACGGCACCGTCACCGTCCACACCGACCGAGGCGACTTCGCCGCCGCCTACCTCGTCGGCGCCGACGGCGTCGGCAGCACCGTCCGCGAGGCCATCGGCATGCCCTACCCCGGCGAGGCGGTCCTGCGGTCGCTCATGCTCGCCGACGTCGAACTCGCCGATCCGCCGGCCGAGAGTCCCGCCGTCCAGGGCGTCAACGGCGCGTTCTGCTTCGTGGCGGACTTCGGCGACGGGTACTGGCGGATCTTCGCCTGGAACAGCGCCGATCAGAAGGACGACCACGAGCCGATCGACCTGGAGGAGATCAGCGAGGCCGCGAAGCTGGTGTTCGGCACCGACTTCGGCATGCACGACCCCCGGTGGATCTCGCGGTTCCACTCCGACGAGCGGCAGGTCCCGTCCTATCGGGACGGACGTGTCTTCCTCGCCGGCGACGCCGCCCACTGCCACTCCCCGGCCGGCGGGCAGGGCATGAACACCGGCATCCAGGACGCGGCCAACCTCTCCTGGAAACTCGCCGCCGTGCTCCGCGGCGCCGATCCGGCGCTGCTGGACACCTATGACGCCGAGCGGCACCCGGTCGGCAAGGCGGTGCTGCGCTCCAGCGGCGCCATGATCCGGATCGCGGCCTCCCGCTCGCGCCTCAAGGCCGCCGTCGGGAGCATGGCGGCCGGAGCGGTCCTCCACGTCAAGCCGCTCGCCCGCAAGGCGATGGGGCAGATCAGCGGCATCGGCATCCACTACCGACACGAGCACGACGAGCACGACGAGGTCGGACGCCGCGCCGCCGACGTCGCCCTGACCGACGGCTCCCGGCTCTACGAGCGGCTCCGCGGCGGCCGGTTCGTCGTCCTCGACAGCGCCGAGCCGTTCCAGCGAGGCCCGATCGCCGACGCCGCATCGGCCGAACCCGACGGCCTCACCCGCGTGGTCCGGCCCGACGGCTACATCGGCTGGGCGGGCGAGGACGATCCCGACCTCATCGCCTCCTATCTCCACCGACACGCCGGTCACTCCTGAACAGGGCCGGCGATGACGGCAATCCGAACAGGCATCGCTTAGTCGCATTGCGCGACAACGGGTGTTCGCGCGACGTTCACGGCAAGAGGGTTGTACCGGCATCCCTTTTGCCGTGAAATCGCTGTGTACCCTGTTCCTCCTGAGATCAGGAGATTCGATGTCAAAAGTCCTCAGTCGACGCAATGTCCTCGGAGCGGGACTCGCCTTGGGCGCCACCGCGGTCGCCGACGCGGCACTCGCCGAGACCGCCGCGGCCCAGGAGCCGGGCGAGGCGCCGCTCATCGGCCCGCCGTCGGGCGACCGACTGCACCTGCTCACCTTCAACCTCCGCTACGAAGGCGGCAACCCTTCGCCGCGCACCTGGGACGAGCGCCGACCGCTCGTTCGCACCGTCCTCAAGCGAGAGAAGCCGACGGTGCTGTTCTCGCAGGAGGGCCTCTACGGCCAGCTGCAGGACGTCCTCGAAGACCTCCGCGGCTACGACTGGGTCCACCTCGGACGCCTCGGCGGCAGCCGGAGCGAGGCCACCGCCGTCTTCTGGGACACCGGACGGCTCCGGGTCCTCGAATACGACCACCTGTGGCTCTCGGACACCCCGCGCCTCATCGGCTCCAAGGACTGGGGCAACAACGTCGTTCGGATGCTCACCTGGGTCCGCTTCCTCGACCGCAGGACCGGCAAGGACTTCTACGCCGTCAACAACCACTTCGACCACCAGTCCGACGAGGCCCGCCACAAGGGCTCCCAGATGAACGTCGACCTCATCGCCGAGTGGTCCTCCCCAGTGGTCGTCGCCGGCGACTTCAACAACGCCCCCGACACCCCGACGCGGCGGATCCTCGTCGACGGCGGCCTGGTCGACACCTACTACGAGGCCAAGGAGCAGGTCACGCCCGAGTACGGGACCTGGAACGGCTGGAACCCCGAGCCGAGCACCGAGGCCAACCGCATCGACTGGATCATGACCACGCCCGACATCGTGTGCCATCAGGCCGGAGTCAACACCTACTCCAAGAACGGCCTGAACCCGTCCGACCACTGGCCGGCCCAGGCACTGGTGTCGCTCCCGTGAGCCCGACCGGGGCGGCCGGAGCTCGGTCGCCCCGCTTTCGCCGGACGTGAGTCGCCAGGCCCGATATCGTCGCCCTCATGGTCGCCACGGAAGGTCGGCACGGGTCCGACGGCCTATCGCCGCTCATCGGCCGGGCGCGCGCGCCGCATCTCCACGTCATGAGCTACAACCTCCGCACGGCCAACGGCACGGCGCCGCACTCGTGGGCCCGGCGACGGCCGCTCGTCGCCGCCATGCTCGAACGCGAGCGCCCGACCGTGCTGTGCACCCAGGAGGGCCGCTACCGCCAGCTGCTCGAGCTCAGGGCCGACCTCGACGGCTACGACTGGGTCCACCTCGGACGCGAAGGCGGGTCCCGAGGCGAGGCCACCGCGATCTTCTGGGACGCTTCGCGCTTGGCGCCGCTCGAATACGACCACCTGTGGCTCTCCCGGCGCCCGTACCTGATCGGCTCGCGCAGCTGGCGCAGCCGCGCGGTCCGCATGCTCACCTGGGTCCGCTTCGCGGACCTGGAGACCGGCCGGGACTTCCATGTGGTCGACAACCACCTGGACCACCGCTCGGAGCGGGCCCGGCGCAAAGGCGCGGGGATCAATCTGAAGGTGGTCGGCCGGTTCGAAGCGCCGGCGATCGTGGCCGGCGACTTCAACTGCGACACCGGCTCGAGGGCCTACCGGATGCTCACGCGGGCCGGCCTGGTCGACACCTGGAAGGCGGCCGCCGAGCGGGCGACGCCCGAGTGGGGCACCTTCAACCACTGGCGCCCCGAGCCGGTGGCGGACGGGCCGCGCATCGACTGGATCCTGGCGCGGCCCGGCTTCGAGGTCCACCGGGCCGCCGTCAACGCCTACACCGAGGACGGCGTGACGCCTTCGGACCACTGGCCGGTCCAGGCCCTGGTCAGCCTCACGTAGCCAGCAGCTCTCGGATCTCGCGCACGGCCGCGCGCCCGGCCCGGTTCGCGCCGATGGTGCTGGCCGAAGGGCCGTATCCGACGAGGTGGACGCGCGGATCGGCGGCCACGCGGGTGCCGTCCATCGCGATGCCGCCGCGCGGTCCGCGCAGCTTCAGCGGCGCCAGGTGGTCGAGCGCGGCGCGGAAGCCGGTGGCCCACAGGATCGTGTCGACCTCGACGAACCTCCCGTCGTCCCAGGCCAGGCCGCCGGGCTCGATGCGATCGAAGATCGGCAGCCGGTCGAGAACACCGTCCTCGCGGGCGGCGCGGATCTCGTCGGTGAGCGGCAGGCCCGTGGCGCTGATGACGCTGGCGGGCCGCAGACCCCGCCGCACCCGCTCCTCCACCTTCGCCACGACCTCGCGGCCGTACTCGGGGTCGAAGTCGCCCTCGCGCCATTGGGGCGCCCGCCGGGTGACCCAGTGGGTCTCGGCGGCGGACGGGTGGATCTCCATGAGGTGCTGAACGCCGGAGATGCCGCCGCCGACGACCGCCACCCGCCGGTCCTCGAACTCCCACGGGCCGCGGTACTGCGCGGTGTGGAGCTGCCTGCCGGCGAACGACTCCTGGCCCGGGTAGCGGGGCCAGAACGGCCGGTCCCACGTCCCGGTGGCGTTGATCAGCGCCCGGGCGAGCCAGGTGCCGCGGTCGGTGTCGACCTCCAGGCGCTTGTCCGGCAGCGAGCGGACCGATTGGACCGACACCGGCCGCTGGACGCGCAGGTCGAAGGCCCGCTCGTAGTCGGCGAAGTAGTCCGGGATGACCTCGGCCACCGGCGTGGAGGGATCCGGCTCGGGCACCGGCATCCCCGGGAGCCGGTAGACGCGGTTGACGGTCGCGAACGTCAGCGTCGGCCACCGGTGCTGCCAGGCGCCGCCCGGGCCGGGGGAGTGGTCGAGCACGACGAACCCGGTCTCCGGTTCGAAGTGGCGGCGCAGGAAGCGGGCGGCCGAGAGCCCGGCCTGACCGGCCCCGACGACGACCACCTCGACTTCGTGCACCATGTCCGGTTCAACCGCCGCGGCGGCGGCGCGATTCCGCGAGGTGAGCCCGTTCACCGAGACGGCGAGCGGGGCGGGTCCGAGACCGGACCCGCCCCGCTCGCTCGTCGTCGGCTACTCCGCCAGGAGGCCCCGCAGCACGTACTGCAGGATGCCGCCGTTGCGGTAGTAGGCGGCCTCGCCCGGGGTGTCCAGGCGGACCTGGGCCTCGAAGGTCTTCTCGGTGCCGTCGGCGGCGACGGCCTTGACCGTCACCGTCTCGGGGATGCCGTCGTTGATCGCGGTCATGCCGGTGATCGAGACGGTCTCCTCTCCCGACAGGCCCAGGCTCTGGTGCGACTCGCCTTCGGGGAACTGCAGCGGCAGCACGCCCATGCCGATCAGGTTCGAACGGTGGATGCGCTCGTAGGACTCGGCGATGACGGCCTTGACGCCGAGCAGTCGCGTGCCCTTGGCGGCCCAGTCGCGGCTGGAGCCGGTGCCGTACTCCTTGCCGGCCAGCACCACCAGGGGCGTTCCGGCCGCGGCGTAGTTCTGGGCGGCGTCGTAGATGGTCGACACCGGTCCGTCGTCCTGCGTGAAGTCGCGGGTCCAGCCGCCCTCGGTGCCGGGGGCGAGCTGGTTGCGCAAGCGGATGTTGGCGAAGGTGCCGCGCACCATCACCTCGTGGTTGCCGCGGCGCGAGCCGTAGGAGTTGAAGTCCTTGGGCTCGACGCCCTTGGACTTCAGGTACTCGCCGGCGGGCGAGTCGGCCTTGATCGCCCCGGCCGGCGAGATGTGGTCGGTCGTGACCGAGTCGGCGAGCTTGGCGAGCACGCGGGCGCCCTCGACGTCCTCGACCGGGGGCGGGGTCGCCGGCATCCCGTCGAAGTAGGGCGCCTTGCGGACGTAGGTCGAGGCGTCGTCCCACTCGAAGGTCTTCCCGGTCGGGATCGGCAGGCTCCGCCAGGTCTCGTCACCGTCGAAGACCGAGGCGTACTCGTTCAGGAACATGTCGCGGCCGATGTTGCCGTCGACGACCTCGCGGATGTCGTCGGTCGTCGGCCAGATGTCGCGCAGGTACACGTCCTGGCCGTCGGAGCCCTTGCCGATCGGGTCGTTGGCGAGGTTCACGTCCATCGAACCCGCCAGCGCGTACGCGACCACCAGCGGCGGGCTGGCGAGGTAGTTCATCTTGACGTCGGGGTTGATGCGGCCCTCGAAGTTCCGGTTGCCCGACAGGACGGAGGTGACGGCCAGGTCGCCGGTGTGCACGGCGCGGGAGATGTCCTCCGGCAGCGGGCCGGAGTTGCCGATGCAGGTGGTGCAGCCGTAGCCGACGAGGTTGAACCCGAGCTTGTCCAGGTAGGACGAGAGTCCGGCGCGCTGCAGGTAGCCGGTGACGACCTGCGAGCCCGGCGCCAGGGAGGTCTTGACCCAGGGCTTGACCTGGAGCCCGGCCTCGACGGCGTTCTTGGCCAGCATCCCGGCGCCGACCATGACGTACGGGTTGGAGGTGTTGGTGCAGGAGGTGATCGCGGCGATGACGACGTCGCCGTGGTCGATCTCGAACACGCCCTCCTCGGTCTTGACCGTCTGCGGGTTGTGCGGGCGGTCGCCGTTGGGCGTGACCGCGGGCGAGTCGGAGGCGGGGAAGGACTCGACGCTGCCCTCGTCCGTGGTGACGTAGTTGGCCACGTCGCGCCGCCACTGGTGGTCGGCCGCGTCGAGCGCGATGCGGTCCTGCGGGCGCTTGGGGCCGGCGATGGAGGGCACCACGGTCGAGAGGTCGAGTTCGAGGTACTCGGAGTAGGCGGCCTCGCGGTTCGGGTCGTGCCACAGGCCCTGGGCCTTGGCGTAGGCCTCGACCAGTTCGATCTGCTCGTCGCTGCGGCCGGTGAGGCGCAGGTACTCGACGGTGCGCTCGTCGATCGGGAAGATCGCGCAGGTGGAGCCGAACTCGGGGCTCATGTTGCCGAGCGTGGCGCGGTCGGCGACCGGCACGCTGGCGACGCCGTCGCCGTAGAACTCGACGAACTTGCCGACCACGCCGTGCTCGCGGAGGATTTCGGTGATGGTGAGGACCAGGTCGGTGGCGGTGGCGCCCGCGGGGAGGTCGCCGGTGAGCTTGAATCCGAGGACGCGCGGGATGAGCATCGAGATCGGCTGGCCGAGCATGGCCGCCTCGGCCTCGATGCCGCCGACGCCCCAGCCGAGCACGCCGATGCCGTTCTCCATGGTGGTGTGGGAGTCGGTGCCGACACAGGTGTCGGGGTAGGCCTTGCCGTCGCGGACCATGACCACGCGCGCCAGATGCTCGATGTTGACCTGGTGGACGATGCCGGTGCCGGGCGGGACGACCTTGAACTCGTCGAAGGCGGTCTGGCCCCAGCGCAGGAACTGGTAGCGCTCGCGGTTGCGCTCGTATTCGCGTTCGACGTTGCGCTTGAAGGAGTCGGGGTGGCCGAAGAAGTCGACGATGACCGAGTGGTCGATGACCATCTCGGCGGGCGCGAGCGGGTTGATCTGGCTCGGGTCGCCGCCGAGGTCGCGGACGGCCTCGCGCATGGTGGCGAGGTCGACCACGCACGGCACTCCGGTGAAGTCCTGCATGATCACGCGGGCGGGCGTGAACTGGATCTCGGTGCTGGGCTTGGCGGCCGGGTCCCAGGAGCCGAGCGCGCGGATGTGGTCGGCGGTGATGTTCGCGCCGTCCTCGTTGCGCAGCAGGTTCTCCAGCAGGACCTTGAGGCTGTAGGGCAGGCGGTCGTGCCCCTCGACCGTGTCGATGCGGAAGATGTCGTATTCGTCATCGCCGACCCGCAGGGCCTTGCGGGCGCCGAAGGAGTCCGTACTCACCATGAGAGCTCCTGATTCTGGTCTGAGTTGTCGGTCTCAGTCTGCCGCAATGTCGCGTGCCGACGCTGAAGGTCGGCCGGGTGGGGAGCGGCGGCACATCGTCCGGCCGGCTCGCGGTTCGTCGGCACCGCGGCGACTGAGAAGTAAACAGTACGTCCGTCTTGTTTAATGGAGACCAGAGTACCACTTCGCTGCGCGGTGTCGGGAAGTGTCCGATGTCGTATTGGACGAAGGCTCTCGCAGCGGTTTTAGTGGCCGGCGGCGGCGGGCGGTTGGTGTGCGGTGTTGTCGCCGCCGCCGGCCCGGTGCGGTGGATATAAGCCTAAAATCGGACTATACGCGGTGGGTGTCGGCGCCTCGCAGCGGGGCGGGGTCAGCGCTCGTCGGCGCGTCGCGGACCGGCCTCACGCTGGGCCGCGAGCCAGGTCTCCACGTCGTCCGCGGCGCGCGGCAGCCCCGCTGAAAGATTCTCGCATCCTTCGGCGGTGACGCGGACGTCGTCCTCGATGCGGACGCCGATCCCCCGCAGCTCCTCCGGCACGAGCTCGTCGTTGGGCTGGAAGTACAGGCCCGGCTCCACCGTCAGCACGTGGTTCTCCTCGACCCTGCCGCGGTAGTAGTGCTCCGGACGCGAAGCCGCGCAGTCGTGCACGTCGATCCCGAGCATGTGCCCGAAACCGTGCAGCGTCCAGCGCCGGTACACCAGCGAGTCCTTGGCGAGCGCCTCGTCCACCGACACCGGCAGCACGCCGAGGTCGCCGAGCCCCTCGGCCAGCACCCGCATGCACGTCTGGTGGATCTCCTGGAACTCCGTGCCCGGCTTGATGACGTCCATGCCCGCCTGCTGCGAGGCGTGGACGATCTCGTAGACCTCCCGCTGGAGCGGCGTGAACCTGCCACTGACCGGAATCGTCCGGGTCACGTCCGCGGTGTAGAGGTTGTCGTTCTCCACGCCCATGTCCATCAGGATCAGCTCGCCGGGCGTCGTGCGCCCGTCGTTGGTGATCCAGTGCAGCGTGGTCGCGTGCGAACCGGCGCCGACGATGGAGTCGTACCCGATGCCGTTGCCCTCGACTCGGGCCCGCGTGCCGAAGACCCCTTCGATGAGCCGCTCGGGGATCGAACCGACCGCCGGTAGCATCCGCGCCACGTCCTCGAAACCGCGCACCGTCGCGTCGACGGCCTCCCGCAGCTGCGCGATCTCCCAGGCGTCCTTGGTCAGCCGCAGCTCCGAGAGCACCGCCGCCAGCTCCTGGTCGCGCGTCAGCGCCGGACGGCCCTCGGCGTCCACGCCGGCCTCCTCGGCCTCGAACCGGGCGTCGACCGCCGGGTCGAATCCGCGCAGCACCCGGACCTTCGAGCGCCCCAGCCCGTCGAGGGCCCCGCCGAGCGTCTCGACGTCCCGGCACTCGATGCCCAGCAGCGTCGAAGTCTCCTCCAGCGACCGCTGGCGACCGATCCACAGCTCGCCGTACTTGGCCGACCGGAAGAACTCGTCGGAGTCGGTGCCCTTGCGCGGCCGGCGGTAGAGCACCGCGTCGTGGCCCGAACCGCTCGGGTGCAGCACCAGCACCCCTTCGGGATCGAGGTCGCCGGTCAGCCACGCGAAGTCCGAGCCGGCCCTGAACCGGTAGAAGGTGTCGTTGGCGCGCACCTTCTCCGCCCCGGTGGGCACCACGACGGTCTCGCCGGGGAAGGCATCGGAGAGCGCCTCGCGGCGGCGCGCGTGGTACGGCGCCTGCTCCAGCTCCGCGACCCGCAGCTGCGAAGGACCCCAGCCCGAACGCATGAACTGCAGGAACTTCTCGGGGAACTTGGGATCGTGCGGCCGCTCGCCCGACTTCTTCTCAGCCATCGCAGCTCCTTCTCTCCGGCTCGGGTTGCAAGCTTCCCCCTGACGGTACCGCGCGGGCCCGACCGCGGACGCGGTCATGTCGCGCACCGGCCGACGCGAGCCCGGGCTACCCTGAGGACCGTGACCGATCGCGCCAATTCGTCGCTCAATCCGTCCCCCGGGCCGGGGGCGGACTCCTCGCGTTCGAGCGTCTCCCTCCCCGCCGACCAGGTCGAACAGATCCGACGTCTGGTCGCGATCGGGCGGGCGGCGTCGGTGTCCGACTACGTCGTGGCCGCCGTGGCCGAGCGCCTCGAACGCGACCGATCCCTCAACGAGCTCCAAGACCTGTTCGAACGCAAGGGCCAGGCCCCCAGCGCCGAGCACCTGGCCTGGGCCCGCGAGGTCCTCGGCGTCAACAACGACGAGGGCGAGGGCAGAACGTGATCGGTGGCCGAATCCTGGACGTGTCGGCCATCGTCGGTTTCGCCACCTCCATGCCCTACCCGCAGGCCGTGGTGTTCACCGCTCTCGAGCAGAACGTGGTGCTCGCCATCCCGTCGGGGGCGCTGGCGGAGGCGTGGGCGCAGGCCAGGCGCCGCGACCGCGACGCCCTCCTGGTGCTGCTCGGCCTGCCGGTGACCGTGGTCATGGAACTCGACAAGAAGTCGGCCCGCGACGTCGGCCTGATGCTCTCCCGGTCCCGACAGCACGGCAACATCGCCGCCGGCCACGTGGCCTGGTGTGGCCTGAACCGCCCCGGCTGGCCCATAGTGACCGGCGAACCGAAGACGCTGCTGGCATTCGACTCCGGTCTGGAGATAGACCAGCTGCCGTAAGGGAACCCTGGAGGAGAGACGCATGGAAGCCACACGGGAGAAGTCGATGACCGAGGTCGGGCCACTCGAATACAAGCCGCGCAAGTCCCGCATCGGGGCGTGGGTCGGTGCGATCCTCTTCGCCGGATCGGCGTTCGCGCTCTCCTTCACACTCGGCGCCACCACTCCCGAGGGCGGCACGATCACCTGGGTCGACCAGGCCGCCATGGTCGGGCTCGGCCTCATCGGCGGCGGGGTCATCCTGCTGTTCCTGCGGCTGCGGGTGCGCGCCGACGAGCACGGCGTCGAGGTGCGCAACGTCGTCTCCACCCACCGCCTGCCCTGGGACGTGGTGGTCGACCTGTCCCTGCCCGCCCGGATGCAGTGGGCGATCATGGAGCTGGCCGACGACGACGAGCTGCCGATCATGGCGATCCAGCTCTCCGACAAGGAGCGCGCCGCCGAGGCCATCCGGCACCTGAGGGCCCTGCTGGAACAGTCGCGGAGCTCATAGGGACTCCCGGGGACCCGGCGCCGGGATGGGGTTATACTTAGTCGCTGTGCGCGCCGACGAGTCGCGCACCGAAAGCGGAGCCCAGCTCCCACCCTCAGCCCTCAGGGCGAACGGGTCGCACACGCCACTCACCACGAGTGCGTCGTGTCATGGAATGGGCCTTGGCTGACGCAGCCAGGGCTTTTTTATTGGGAACTGGGGCCTGCTGTGTGGCCGCGCCGACGCGCGGACACGCGACCGTAGAAGAAACTAGGGGCGCCGATGCACCCGCACCGGCGAGAATTGCAATCAAGGAGGCCCCATCAGCGATTTGCGCGTTAACGACCAGATCCGGGCACGCGAAGTGCGCCTGGTCGGCCCGCAGGGCGAACAGGTCGGCATCGTCTCGATCGACAAGGCCCTGCAGTTGGCCGCCGACGTCGACATGGACCTGGTCGAGGTTGCGCCAACAGCACGCCCGCCGGTCTGCAAGCTCATGGACTACGGCAAGTACAAGTACGAGTCCGCGCAGAAGGCCCGCGCCTCGCGCCGCAACCAGCAGCAGACCGTCATCAAGGAAATGAAGCTTCGGCCGAAGATCGACACGCACGACTACGAGACCAAAAAGGGTCACATCGTGCGGTTCCTCAAGGCCGGCGACAAGGTCAAGATCACCATCATGTTCCGCGGCCGCGAGCAGTCCCGCCCCGAACTGGGCCGGCGCCTGCTCGACAAGCTCGCCGAAGAGATCGCCGGCCTCGGCTCGGTCGAATCGGCTCCGAAGCAGGACGGCCGCAACATGGTCATGGTGGTGGCGCCCCACCGCCCGAAGGGCGACGCCAAGGGCGGCGGGCGCAAGGGCGGACGCGACCGCGCCCCCGACAGCGCGGCCGCCGAGTAGCGACCGCCCGAACGCCGAGACTCGAGCGGGCGCCGCGAGCGCCCGCTGAGCCGCGGCCATCGAACACAAGGAGAAGCACGATGCCGAAGAACAAGACCCACAGCGGCACCAAGAAGCGGTTCAAGGTCACCGGTTCTGGCAAGCTGATGCGCCGCCAGGCTGGCAAGAACCACCTGCTGGAGCACAAGACCTCCAAGCTCAAGCGCAGCAAGGACGGCCGCACCGAGGTGGCCAAGGCCGACCAGAAGCAGGTCAAGAAGCTCCTCGGCCGCTAGCCCTCCGTTGACTCAATCCGCTTTATCGCAAGGAGAATGAACTGTGGCACGCGTTAAGCGTTCGGTGAACGCCAAGAAGAAGCGTCGCACCGTACTCGAGGAGGCCAAGGGCTACCGAGGCCAGCGCTCCCGCCTGTACCGCAAGGCCAAAGAGCAGCTGCTGCACTCGTACACCTACTCCTACCGGGACCGCAAGGCCCGCAAGCGGGAGTTCCGCAAGCTGTGGATCACCCGCATCAACGCGGCCGCCCGCGCCAACGGCATCAGCTACAACCGCTTCATGCAGGGCCTCAAGCTCGCCGAAGTGGAAGTCGACCGCAAGATCCTCGCCGAACTGGCCGTGAACGACCCGGCCGCCTTCACCGGACTGGTCGAGGTCGCGAAGGCCGCCCTCCCCGAGGACGTCAACGCCCCCGCCGAGCAGTAGATGGCATCCGACTCACCCGGGACGGACGCGCTCACCGCGCGATCGTCCCGGGTCGTCGCCGCCAGGAAGCTCCAGCGCCGCCGCGGCCGCGACAAGGCCGAGCGGTTCCTCGCCGAAGGACCCCAGGCCGTGCGCGAAGCGATCGGGGCCCGAGCCGTGGAAGACCTGTTCTACGACCTCGACGCCGACGTCCGCCACAGCGACCTCGTCGACGCCGCCCTCGCCGCCGGCGCCCACATCCACCCCGTCACCGACGAGGCCCTCGCCTCGCTGGCCGAGACCGTCACCCCGCAGGGTCTGGTCGCCGTCTGCCGCTTCCTCGACCAGCGGCTCCCTCCCGAAGCCGATCTGGTCGCGGTCCTCCACGGCATCACCGACCCCGGCAACGCCGGCACGGTCCTGCGCGCGGCCGACGCCGCCGGCGCCGACTGCGTGGTGTTCGGCACCGACTCGGTGGACCCCTACAACGGCAAGTGCGTGCGCTCGTCGGCCGGAAGCCTGTTCCACCTGCCGGTCATCCGCGGCGCCGACACCGCCGAGCTGCTGGACGTGTTCGACCACGCCCAGATCCTCGCCGCCGACGCCGGAGGCGAGGACCTCTTCGCGCTCGGCGCGAACGGCGAACTCGACGCGCCGACGGTATGGCTGTTCGGCTCCGAGGCCCACGGCCTCGACGACGGCACCGCGCTCCTGGCCCACCGGCGCGTCGGGGTGCCCGTCTGGGGCAGGGCCGAGAGCCTCAACCTCGCCGTCGCCGCGGGCGTGTGCCTTTACGCGAGTGCGTCGGCGCAGCGCCAGGCGTTATGATTGCCGCATGTCTTACGGCTACCGCTCATTTATCCAGCCCGCCGGGTGCGGGCTGTGGCGCTAGCCGACCACACACTCCCTGGCGGGCTGCGGCCGAGCCGCGCGGCTTCCCTACACTCCTTAAGGTCCCGCCAGGAGAAGAGTGCATGAGCAAACAAGACGACAACCAGGCCGGCCTGCTCCAGCCGGAGGCCCTGTCCAGGGCCGTCAAAGAAGCGAGCACGGCGATCGAGGCCGCCTCGAGCCTCGAGGATCTCGCCGCCGCCAAGTCCGCCTGCCTCGGCGACAAGGCCCCCGTGTCGCTGGCCCGCCGCGCGATCGGGTCGCTGCCGGGCCCCGAGCGCGGTGAGGCCGGCCGCAACGTCAACGCCGCCCGCGCCGAGATCACCGAGGTCTTCGAGGCCCGCAAGGCCGTCCTCGAGGCCGCCGAGGCGCAGCGGATCCTCCGCGAGGAGCGGGTCGACGTCACCGAGCGCACCTCCCGGCGCCGCACCGGCGCCCGCCACCCGATCAACGTCCAGATGGACCGCATCGCCGACCTGTTCGTCGCTATGGGATACGAGATCGGCGAGGGCCCCGAGGTGGAGCTCGAGTGGTTCAACTTCGACGCGCTCAACATCCACCCCGACCACCCCGCCCGGACCATGATGGACACCTTCCACCTGGCCGGCGGCGACGGCGAACACGGCTCCGGCATGGTGCTGCGCACGCACACCTCCACGGTGCAGATCCACACGATGCTCACCAAGGAGCCGCCGATCTACACCGTCGCGCCCGGACGCGTCTACCGCACCGACGAGCTCGACGCCACCCACTCGCCGGTGTTCCACCAGACCGAGGGCCTCGTGGTCGACAAGGGCATCACCATGGCCGACCTCAAGGGCACCCTCGACCACTTCGCCAAATCGGTGTTCGGACCCGAGGCCAAGACGCGCCTTCGCCCGTCCTACTTCCCGTTCACCGAGCCCAGCGCCGAAGTCGACGTCTGGTTCACCGCCCACAAGGACGGCGCCCGCTGGATCGAGTGGGGCGGCTGCGGCATGGTCAACCCGCGCGTCCTGCGCGCCTGCGGCATCGACCCCGAGGTCTACTCCGGGTTCGCCTTCGGCATGGGCGTCGAGCGCGCGCTCATGCTGCGCCACGGCATCACCGACCTGCGCGACATCATCGACGGGGACGTCCGCTTCCCCGCCGGCCTGCGAGTGGAGGAGTAACCGATGCGGATCCCAGTCTCCTGGCTGTCGGAGTACGTCGCCCTGCCCGAGGGCCTCACGACCGAAGCGCTCGACGCGGCGCTGGTCGACGCCGGACTCGAAGTCGAAGAGGTCCACGACATGCGCGAGCAGGTCACCGGGCCGCTCGTCGTCGGACGCGTCGCCACCATCGAGGAGCTCACCGAGTTCAAGAAGCCGATCCGGCACTGCCACGTGGAGGTCGGCGAGGACGAGCCGCGCTCGATCGTCTGCGGCGCC
Source organism: Glycomyces halotolerans (assembly GCF_054779575.1). Classification (NCBI taxonomy): domain Bacteria; kingdom Bacillati; phylum Actinomycetota; class Actinomycetes; order Glycomycetales; family Glycomycetaceae; genus Glycomyces; species Glycomyces halotolerans. The sequence continues at coordinate 18,319 of NZ_BAAGXZ010000025.1, read as the reverse complement.
CGCAACTTCGCCGAAGGCGACCTCGTCGTCGTCGCGCTGCCCGGCGCGGTGCTGCCCGGCGGCTTCGCCATCGGCTCCCGCAAGACCTACGGGCGGTTGTCGGACGGCATGATCTGCTCGGCCCGCGAACTCGGCGTCTCCGACGACCACGAGGGCATCATGGTCCTTCCCGAAGGCACCGTCGGGGAGGACGCCCGCCCGGTCGTCGGCCTCGACGACGTGGTCTTCGAACTGGCCATCACCCCCGACATGGGCTACTGCTTCTCGATCCGCGGCGTCGCCCGCGAGGTCGCCCACCAGCTCGGCGTCGAGTTCACCGACCCGGCCTCGAAAGCGGTGGAGCACAAGCCGACCGACGAGCCGCCGCACCCGATCGGCGTCGAGACCGACGGCTGCACCCGCTTCACGCTGCGCGCCGTCCACGGCGTCGACGCCAACGCGCCGTCCCCGGAATGGATGGCGCGCAGGCTCTCCCACGCCGGGATGCGCCCCATCGGCCTTGCCGTGGACGTCACCAACTACCTCATGCTCGAACTGGGCCACCCGCTTCACGCCTTCGACCTCGACCGCCTCCAAGGCGGCCTGGTCGTGCGGCGCGCCCGCGCGGGGGAGAAGCTCACCACCCTCGACGACGTCGAACGCGAGCTCGACCCCGAGGACATGGTCATCTACGACGACTCCGGGCCGCTCTCGCTGGCCGGCGTCATGGGAGGCGAGTCCTCCGAGGTCGGACCCGAGACCCGCAACGTGCTCATCGAGGCCGCCCACTGGGACCCGGTGTCGATCGCCCGCACCTCCAGGCGGCACAAGCTCACCAGCGAGGCCTCGAAGCGGTTCGAGCGCGGCGTCGACCCCGCGCTGAGCGCCCTGGCCACGCAGCGCGCGGTCGACCTGCTCGTCGAGCACGGCGGCGGGACGCTCTCGGACCGGATCGCCGACGTCGACCACCGCGGGCCGGTCCAGCCGATCCGACTGCCGGTCGACCTGCCCGCGAAGACCATCGGCGTCGACTACGAGCGCTCCACGGTCGTGGCGATGCTGGAGGCCGCCGGCTGCGCGGTCACCGGCGACGAGGCCACCCTGACCGTCACGCCCGCGACGTGGCGCCCCGACCTGACCGACCCGGCCGACCTGGTCGAGGAGGTCGCGCGGCTCCACGGCTACCGGCACATCCCCTCGAGCATCCCGCGGGCCATCGCCGGCACCGGCCTGACGGCGCAGCAGCGCCGCCGGCGCCGCGTGGCCCGGGCGCTGGCGGACAACGGCTATGTCGAGACCTACACGTTCCCGTTCGTCTCGCGTCAGCGCGCCGACGAACTCGGGTTCGACGAGAAGGACCCTCGGCGCGACGCGATCGCGGTGCTGAATCCGCTCGACGAGTCGGCTCCGCTCCTGCGCACCTCGGTCCTGGCGAGCCTGGTGGGCGCGGTCAAGACGAACCTGTCCCGTGGAGCGAGGGACCTGGCCGTGTTCGAGGAGGGCCTGGTCTTCCGCCCCGCCGAGGGCTGGGCCGGGCTCGAGGCCGTCGAGCTGCCGGTGGCGCACCGGCCGGACGACGCCGCGATCGCGGCCGCCGTGCGGCGCCTGCCCGAGCAGCCCCGTCATCTCGCGGCGATCCTGTGCGGCACGGCCGAACCGGCGGGCGTCGACGGCGCCGGCCGCGCGGTCGACTGGACCGACGCGATCGAGGCCGCCGAGATCGCGGCCGAGGCCGCGGGCGTGGATCTCGACGTCTCCCAAGGAGAGACGGCGCCCTGGCACCCGGGCCGGTGCGCCGAGCTGAGGGTGGACGGCGAGGTCGTCGGCCATGCCGGCGAGCTGCATCCGGAGGTGTGCGCGGCGCTCGACCTGCCGGGTCGCACGGCCGCGATGGAGCTGGACCTGAGCGCGATCCCACTGCCGGACCTGGCTCCGGCGCCGGTCATCTCGCACTACCCGGCGACGCTCATCGACGTGGCGCTGGTGGTGGACGAGTCCGTCTCGGCCGGCGAGGTCGAGGCGGCGCTGCGCGAAGGCGCGGGAGAGCTGCTCGACTCGCTGCGGCTGTTCGACGTCTACCGCGACCCCAAGCTCGGCGAGGGCAAGAAGTCGCTGGCGTTCAAGATGGAGCTGCGGGCGGGCGACCGGACGCTGACCAACGAGGAGGGCGTCGCCGTTCGCGACGCCGCGGTCGCCGTGGCCGGTGAGCGGTTCGGCGCGGCGATCCGCGAATAGTCGCGACGAGCCGGCGGGCGTCCCGCCGGCTCGTCCTATTAAGACTCCGCTGGGCGAATTGCGGGTACCCGGGCCCGCCGAGTGGTCCGCACATTTTAAGGTACGTGTGTGGAAAACGGGAGTAATGCTCACGTTGAGGCGGGCCATCCGAATCGGAGCGGTGCCCGGCGCGGCAGCCACCGCGCCGGAGCGGGCCGCCACCGCGCCGGCAACGGACTGCCGCTCCCGTCGCTTCCCGGGCACCCGACCAAGCTCCACCTCGTCGTCGCCGGGGCGGTGGGCCTCGTGCTCGCCGCCGGCCTCGTCATCGGCCTCCAGCATCTGGGATCCGACGAAACCGCCGGCGGCGAGCCGGAAGCGCTCGTGGCCTACCTGTACTCCGGCGGCGACGCCGTCCCCGCCGACTTCGCCGACCGGCACACCAGCCTCATCGGGCAGGTCCACCGCGAACTCGAGGCCCGCTACGGCATCGGCGCCGACCAGGTCTACCACCCCGACGACAACCCAGGCGGACACCGCATCGTCCTCACCCTCGACCGGCGCCTCCAAGAGGCCGCCGAGACCGCCGGGGACACCGGGGTCGTCGTCGCCGTCGAACCGGGCACCGGAGCGGTCCTGTGCTACTTCGGAGCCGAGGGCGAGGACGGCACCGACGCGGTCGGCACGGGCTCGCCCCACCCGCCCGACTCGGTGTTCGACATGATCACCGCCGCCACCGCCCTCGAGAACGGCGCGTCGATCAACTCGTGGTGGAGCGGCGAGGACGCCGATGTGACCCTCACCGAAGCGGTCCGCGAATCCGACGCCGCCGCGATCCGCAGCGTCGCCGAGACCTTCGGAGCCCAGGCGGTCCTCGACATCGCCGCCGGGCTCGGCGTCACCGCCATGGCCGACGCCGACGGCACCGTCCACCAATTGGAGCAGGGCTCGGACTACGGAGGCGCGTTCGAAGCCTCCGGGTTCGGCGGCTACGGGGTCAGCGTCGTCGACATGGCCTCGGCGTACGCCACCATCGCCGCCGACGGCCTCCACGCCCAGACCCACTTCGTCGACCGCGTCGTCGACTCTGCCGGCGAAACCGTCCAGCCCGCCCAAGGCATCCGCACCAACCAGGCCCTCAAGCCCGAGACCGCCCGGGACCTGCAGTTCATCGGACTCGGCCACAGCGGCGCGCTCCAAGGCCGGGAGTTCTTCGGCCTCCCCGCCGCCTGGCCGGACGAACCGCCGCAGTCGTGGTTCGTCGGCGCGATCCCGCAGCTGAGCGTGGCCGCCTGGATCGGCGACGCCGAGCACGCCGACGACGCCGAGACCGCCGGCATCCCGGTCTGGCGCCAGGTCGTCGACACCGCGATCGACGCCAGGGACTACCGGCCGGAACCCTGGCAGGGTGCGGCCGGCGAGGGCGAGGACATCATCGACGGCATCCGCAACGACGACGGCAGCGTCGACGACGACAGCGAGTACTGCCGGGCCAACCCCACCAGCGAAGCCTGCGCCGACGAGGAACCCAGCGAGGAGCCGTCCGACGAGCCCACGGACGAGCCCTCCGACGAACCTACGGACGAACCGAGCGACCCTCCGGACGACCCGACCGAGCCGACCGAGGAACCCACCTCTGAGGAACCGAGTGAGGACCCGACCGACGACTGCGGCTGGATCTGGTGCTGAGGACCGCGCCCGCGCGGGTCCGCCCGCCGATGTCTACGCTGGTGCCATCCACCGAACACAGGAGCAATGAATGTCTACACCGGAACCCTATGGCTCCCAGCCGCCCCCGCCGCCGAACCCGGGCATGCAGCCCCCGCCCGCACCGCCCGGCATGCCCTACGCCCAACCGGGTATGCCGCCGCAGTCCCACATGGCCGGCCCCGAGATCAACTCCAAGGCCGTCGCCGCCCTCGTCTGCGGCCTGATCTTCCTCGCCACGCCCTTGGGGCTCATGGGCCTCTTCTTCGGCAAGACCGCCCAGCGCCAGATCGACGCCGGGCACGGCATCGGGCGTCCGATCGCGAAGGCCGGCCGAATCCTCGGCTGGGTCTCCCTCGGCTTCACCATCTTCTGGGCGCTCTACCTCGTCATCGTCATCATCGCGGTCATCGCCGCGGTCTCATCCTCATAAGACTGCTAGGGTCCGACCATGTTGCCCAGGGCGTTCCGGCGACGTCGCCTCACCGTCGTCGCCGTCGCCCTGCTCGCGGCCACGCTCCTCGTGGCCGTCCTGGTGCGGACCGATCCGCTGTCACCGCCGTTCCAAGGACTCGACGACGCCTGGCTTCGTCTCATGGCCGGACCGCGCGACGGTCTGCTGTGGGGCCTGGCCGAGGCGTTCAACCACGGCGGGAGCACCAGGGGCCTGCTGCTGGTGTTCCTGCCGGCGGTCGTCCTCCTGGCGGCGCGGCGCTGGTGGTCGGCGCTGTTCGCCGTCACCGCCGTCTCGCTGACCTACGTCGTGGTCGACCTGCTCAAGCTCGTCGGCGACCGCCCGCGGCCCGAGGAGGTCTTGGTCGACGTGGTCACGGACGCCTTCCCGTCGGGCCACGCGGCTCGGATGGCCTCGATCGTGCTGGTCGCGACCGTCATCGCGATCCCGGTCGGAGCTCGGTGGTGGTGGCCGGTCGCCGTCGCCCTGGTCCTGGGGATGATGTGGTCGCGCACCTGGCAGTACGCCCACTGGCTCACCGACACCGTCGGGGGCGCCGCCACCGGCCTGGGGGTGTCGCTGCTGTGCTGGCGGGCGTTCGACCCGCTGCTCGAGCGCGAACGGCGACGGCGCGCGCAATGGGCCGAAGCCTCCGAAGCGGAGTGAATCCGGCACGGAACCGCGATGCGTTCGCAGGTCGCACCGTATTACGGTGGAGCGAACCCCCGCCCGGCGATCGAAGAGGCCCGTATGTCCACATCAGACTCACAGTCCGGACCGCCCCCGCCGAACGCGCCGCCGCCGTATCCGCCCCCGTACGGCTACCCGTACCAGCCGCCCCGGCCGGTGAACGGCATGGCGATCGCCGCCATGGTCCTGGGCATCGTCGGCGTCTGCAACCCGATCAGCGTCCTCGGACTCATCTTCGGGACGATCGCCCGCCGTCAGATCCGCGAACGCGGCGAGCAGGGTGACGGCTTCGCCGTCACCGGCATCGTGCTCGGTTGGATCGGCGTCGCCTCGATCATCTTCTGGATCCTGTACTTCCTGGCGATCTTCTCGTTCTGGATCCCGTTCGTCTCGGAGATGTCCGACCCGGAGAACTGGCCGACGCCCGAGCCGAGCGACTTCCCCAGCTGACCGCTAGCCATCTCGGCTCGACCGGCTCGACGGGAACAGCAGGTAGCTGAGGGGCACCAAGGCGGCGATCCCGACGATCGCGCCCCATCCGAGCATCTGCTCCACGAGCGGCTCGGTCGCCTCGGCGTCGCCGACGATGAGGACGAAGAGACCCGTCACCGCCCAAGCGATCGCGTACATCGCCACGATGCCGAACCAGATCTTGAGTTCGTACCGGAACCGCCGCAGCCACGCCCGCGGCGGCTTCGGCGGCGGCGGACCCTGGCCGAACAGGTGCGCCGCCTTCGCGTCGGCCCACTTGACTGTCCGGTGCCCGAAGACGACCGTGTATCCGAGGTAGACCGCCGCCAGCGCGTGACGCAGCCCCGGTTCGCCGCCCGATCGCACGTCGACGATCGAGACCGCTAGCAGCGTCAGGTCGAGCACCGGGGTGCTCAGCAGCAGGATCGCGCCGACGCGCTTCCATTTCAGCGCGTATCGGGCGGTCAGTCCGGCTGCGATGAAGAGCCAGAACGCCACTTCGCAGGCGATGATCACGTAAACGAGCACGCCTGCAAGGGTCGGCCCTTTTCTCCCGCGGTGCATCGGCGCACGGGAGGAGAACGGGATGCGACGAACGGATCGGCGCTCCTGCGACCAAAGTCGGAGCCGCGTCTCGGCTGCGCGGCCGACGCCGACGGACTTCGTTCGTGATGGGATGGGCGGCGTGGACCGCCCGCTGCGTCGCGCCCGTCGTGCCGACCTCATCGCCGCCGCAGCGCTGTTCGCCGCCGGTTCCGTCCTCACGGCGCTCGGCAGTTACGAGCGCTTCGTGGTCGACCTGCCGATCGCGGTGCGCTTCGTGCCGTTGGCGCTGGTGTGCTTCGGCGTCGCGGTGCGTCGCGCCCATCCGGGGTGGTGCCTGACCGCGGGCCTGGCCGGGTTCGGGATCGAACTCGGAATAGGGATCTCCCTGGCGGCGATCTGCATCCTCACCGACAACCTGTATTCCTTCGCCCGCTACGGTCCCCGGCGCGCGCTCCAGATCATGCTGCCGGCGACCGCGGCCTGCATTCTCGCGTACGGCGTGTGGGCGGCGCTCGGAGGCAACTCGGTCGCTGCGGTGGTGAGCACCATGGCCATCGCCGCGGTGATCCTGGTGTCGCCGCCGATCACCGCGATCATCGTGCGCCAGGCCCACGACCGAGCCGAACTGGAGGCCGAGCGGGCCGAGCAGACCGCCCGCCTGGCCGACGCGCGCCGCCGCGAGGCGGTCCTGCGGGAACGCACCCTCATGGCCCGTGAACTGCACGACACCGTCGCGAACTACCTGAGCGCCATCGCGTTGCAGTCGACCGGACTCCAGGCCCGCGAGCACCTCGACGCGGCCACCGTTCAGCGGTCGGTCGCCGCGATCCGCCAGAGCAGCGTGGACGGCCTGGCCGAACTGCGTCGCATCATCGGCCTGCTGCGCGGCGGCGAGGCCGACGAGGAACTCGCCGCGTTCCGTCTCGACCAGCTCCCCGAGCTGGTCGACCGGATGCGCCGGGTCGGCTTGAAGGTCGAACTCGACATCGAGGGGCCGCCCCGCGAAGTGCCCGACGCGGTGGCGACCGCCGCCTACCGGGTCGTCCAGGAGTCGCTGACGAACGCCTTGAAGTACGGCGCCGACGCCGCGGTCGCGATCGCCTATGAGCCCGAGCGCCTCACCGTGGCGGTCGACAACGCGATCGACGCTTCGGCCGCCGCCGTTCCGAGCGGCGGCGCGGGACTGGTCGGCATGACCGAGCGCGTCCGGTTGCTCGGCGGTACCGTCCGAACCGGGCCGGACGGCGAGCGATGGCACGTCCGTGCCGAGATCCCGACAGGAGGAGCCCCATGACGACCGTCCTGCTGGCCGACGACCACGCCGCGGTGCGCGCGGGGTTGCGGATGCTGCTCGACAGCGCCGACGACATCGAGGTGGTCGGCGAGGCCGCCGACGGCGTCGAAGCGGTCGAACGGGCGGCGGCCCTGCGGCCCGACGTGGTCGTCATGGACGTCCGCATGCCCCGCAAGGACGGCATCGCCGCGGCCTGGGAGCTGCGCGGCGTCACCGACGTGCTGGTCCTGACCAGTTACGACGACGACGCCAACGTCTTCGACGCCCTGCGGGCCGGCGCCTCCGGTTTCCTGCTCAAGGACGCCGACGCCCAGACGCTCGTCGACGCCGTCCGCGTCGTCGCCCGCGGCGACGGGCTCATCTCGCCGGCCGTGACCCGGAACCTCATCGCCGAGTTCGGCCGCATGCGCCCGACCTATGCCCCGATTCCGGTCGAGGACGGGGGCGCGGCGAGCCTGACGGCGCGGGAGAGCGAGGTCCTCTCGCTGATCGGTGAAGGTCTCTCGAACGCCGAGATCGCGGCCGACCTCGGCATGGCCGAGGCCACGGTCAAATCACACGTGACGCGCCTGCTGGCCAAGCTCGGCCTCCACAGCCGCGTCCAAGCCGCCATCTTCGCGCGTGAGCAGGGACGATAGACGTCCCACAAATTGGTATATCGCGTTGTCCACCGACTTGAATGCTGATACATTGCTTTGCATAGTCATTCAACCCGGAGGTTTACCGTGACGTACCAGGTCGCCGTGGCAGGCGCCAGCGGCTACGCGGGCGGCGAGGTGCTGCGGATTCTCGCAGGCCACCCGCAGCTCGACGTGGTGGCCGCCAGCGCCCACAGCCAGGCCGGTGAACGCATCACCGCCGTCCACCCGCACCTCGCCGCCTACGCCGACCGACGCTTCTGCGAGACCACCCCGGAAGCGCTCGCCGGAGCCGACCTGGTCATCATGACCCTCCCGCACGGCCAGTCCGCGGCGCTGGCAGCCGAGCTGCCCGAAGACACCAAGATCGTCGACCTCGGCGCCGACCACCGGCTCCAGGACGCCGCCGCCTGGGAGGCCTACTACCACAGCCCGCACGCGGGGACCTGGACCTACGGCCTGCCCGAGCTCCCCGGGCAGCGCGAGGCCATCACCGCCGCGAACCGGGTCGCCGCCACCGGCTGCTACGCCGTCTCCGCCATTCTGGCCCTGCGGCCCCTGATCGAGTCGGGAATCGCCGAACCGGCCGACGTGGTCGTCGTCGCCGCCTCGGGCACCTCCGGGGCCGGCAACGCGCTCAAGAAGCGCCTGCTCGCCAGCGAGGTCGTCGGCTCGATGAGCCCGTACAAGGTCGGCGCCCACCAGCACGTCCCCGAGATCAAGCAGGCCACCGGCGCGGCGAGCCTGTCGATGACCCCGCTGCTGGCGCCCATGCCGCGCGGCATCCTCGCCACCGTCACCGCCAGGCCCGCGGCGAGCGTCACCGCCGCCGACGTCAGGGAAGTCCTCGCCAATGCCTACGACGGCGAGCACTTCGTCCACGTCCTCGCCGAGGACGCCTGGCCGGCCACCGCCTCGACGTACGGCACCAACGCCGTCCACCTCCAAGGCGCGATCGACGCCGACTCCGGCCGCATCATCGTGTGCTCGGCGGTCGACAACCTCGGCAAAGGCGCGGCCGGACAGGTCGTCCAGGTCGCCAACCTCATGCTCGGCCTGCCCGAAGAGGCGGGACTGACCGTGAACGGAGTCGCGCCATGACAGCCCCGCACCCGTCGCCCCACCCAGCCGCTCGCTCGCTCGAGAAACTCGAACGACTCGCCGTGTCCGACAGCTCGCCCCAAACCGGAGTAAACGCATGACCGTCACCTCCCCGAAGGGCTTTCGGGCCTCCGGCGTCACCGCCGGCCTCAAGGAGTCGGGCAAGTCCGACCTGGCACTGGTCGTCAACGACGGGCCCTCCCAGGTCGCGGCGGGCCGCTTCACCGGCAACCGCGTCCAGGCCGCGCCGATCAAGTGGAGCCGGCAGGTGCTCACCTACGGCGCGCTCAAAGCCGTCGTCCTCAACTCCGGCGGCGCCAACGCCTGCACCGGCCCCGAAGGCTTCCAGGACACCCACGCCACCGCCGAGAAAGTCGCCGACGCGCTCGGCTGCGGTGCGATCGAGGTCGCCGTCTGCTCCACCGGCCTGATCGGCGAGCGCCTCCCGATGGACAAGCTCCTGCCGGGGGTCGACCAGGCCGCGTCGGCCCTGTCCGAGACCGGCGGCGAAGCCGCCGCCGAGGCGATCATGACCACCGACACCGTCGCCAAGAACGCCTCCCGCACCGCCGAGGCCGGCTGGACGATCGGCGGCATCGCCAAGGGCGCGGGCATGCTCGCCCCCGGCCTGGCCACCATGCTCGTCGTCCTCACCACCGACGCCCTCATCGACGCCGACACCGCCGACGCCGCGCTCGGCACCGCCTGCCGGTACTCCTTCGACCGGCTCGACTCCGACGGCTCGATGTCGACCAACGACACCGTGCTCCTGCTCGCCTCCGGCGCCTCGGCCGTCGAAGCCGACCCCGACGAGTTCACCGCCGCCCTGACGAGCCTGTGCACCGAGCTGGCCCACCAGCTGCTCTCCGACGCCGAAGGATCGACCAAAGACATCGCCATCACCGTCACCGGGGCGCACACTGAAGACGACGCGGTCGAGGTCGCCCGATGCGTCGCCCGCGACAACCTGGTCAAGACCGCCATGTTCGGCTGCGACCCGAACTGGGGCCGCATCCTCGCCGCCGTCGGATGCGCCAAGGCGCCGTTCGACGCCGACGCGGTCGACGTCGCCATAGGCGGGGTGTGGATCTGCAGGTCCGGCGCCGCCGGCGAACCGCGCGACAAGGTCGACCTGTCCGGCCGCGCCGTCGACATCACCGTCGACCTGCACAACGGCGACGCCCAGGCCACCGTCTGGACGAACGACCTGTCCCACGACTACGTCCACGAGAACTCGGCCTACTCCACATGAACAGCATCGACAACCTGGCACCGCACCTGAAGGACGCGCTCGGCAAGGCCGAGACGCTCGTCGAGGCCCTGCCCTGGCTGCAGCGCTTCGCCGGGCACACCGTCGTCATCAAGTACGGCGGCAACGCCATGATCAACCCCGAGCTCCAGTCCGCCTTCGCCGCCGACATGGTGTTCCTCCACTGCGTCGGCATCAAACCCGTCGTCGTCCACGGCGGCGGGCCGCAGATCTCGGCGATGCTCAAGAAGCTCGACATCGCCTCCGAGTTCAAAGGCGGCCTGCGCGTCACCACCCCCGAGGCCGCCGACGTGGTCCGCATGGTCCTGGTCGGCCAGGTCGGCCGGGAACTGGTCGGCCTCATCAACAACCACGGCCCGCACGCCGTCGGCATGAGCGGTGAGGACGCCCAGCTCTTCACCGCCAAGCGCCGCTGGGCCGACGTCGACGGCGAACGGGTCGACGTCGGCCGGGTCGGCGACGTCGCCAGCGTCAACACCGACGCCGTCGACGACCTCATCGCCGCCGGGCGCATCCCCGTGGTCTCCACCGTCGCGCTCGACCACGAAGGCGTCCTCTACAACCTCAACGCCGACACCGCCGCCGCCGCGCTGGCCGAAGCGCTCGGCGCCCAGAAGCTGGTCATCCTGACCGACGTCGAAGGGCTCTACGCGGACTGGCCGGACAAGGACTCGCTGCTGCGGCAGGTCACCACCTCCCAACTCGCCGAACTGCTGCCGAAACTCCAGTCCGGCATGGTCCCCAAAATGGAGGCATGCCTGCGGGCGGTCAAGGGCGGCGTACCCCAGGCGCACGTCATCGACGGGCGCGTTCCCCATTCGACGCTGCTGGAGATCTTCACCTCCGAAGGCGTCGGCACGATGGTCGCGGAGGGCAAATGAGCTACTCGGACGAACTCAAGGGCCGCTTCAAGGCCGCCGTCATGGGCAACTACGGGCTCCCTCCCGTCGCCATCCGCGAAGGCGAGGGCCGCCACGTCACCGACGTCGACGGCGACACCTACCTCGACATGATCGGCGGCATCGCCGTCTCCAGCCTCGGCCACAACCACCCCGCGCTGGTGGAGGCCGTCAGCGTCCAGGCCGCGCGCCTGGCCCACACCTCCAACCTCTACCTCCACGAGAAGGAGGTCGAGCTCGCCGAGAAGCTCCTCGAACTCTCGCGCGTCGACGGCAAGGTCTTCTTCTGCAACTCCGGCACCGAAGCCAACGAGGCCGCCCTCAAGCTGACGCTCCTGGCCGGCGCCGACAGCGGCCGCAGCAAGATCGTCGCCGCCGAGAACGGCTTCCACGGCAGGACGCTCGGCTCCCTCTCGATCACCGGCAAGGCCGCGATCCGCCAACCGTTCGAGCCGCTCGGCCGCGACGTCGCGTTCGTGCCCCACGGCGACGTCGAAGCCCTCGAAGCCGCCGTCGACGACCGGACCGCCGCGGTATTCCTCGAGGCGACCCAAGGCGAAGCCGGCGTCGTCCCCGCCTCGCCGGACTACCTCGCCGCCGCCCGCCGGCTCACCGCCGATGCCGGCGCCGCGCTCGTCATCGACGAGATCCAGTCCGGCTTCGGCCGCACCGGCGCCTGGTTCGCCCACCACGCCGCCGGCATCGTCCCCGACGTCATCACCGTCGCCAAGGGCATGGGCGGCGGCGTCCCGATCGGGGCCGCCATCGGCGCCGGCCGCTTCGCCGAGGCCCTCACCCCAGGCACGCACGGCTCCACCTTCGGCGGCAACCCGATCGCGTGCGCCGCCGCGCTCGCCGTCATCGACACCATCGAACGGGAGCACCTGTTCGACAACGTCCTGGGCCTCGGCGAACGCCTCGATGCGCGGTTCGAATCCGACAAGCGCATCGCCGAGGTCCGAGGCGTCGCGCTGTGGCGGGGCATCGCGCTGACCGAGCCGATCGCCGCCGACGTCTGCGCGGCCCTCGCCGCGAACGGCGTGCTCGCCAACCCGGTGCGGCCCGACACGATCCGGATCGCACCGCCGCTCACCATCACCGCCACCGAGCTCGACGAGTTCTGCGACAAGCTCATCGCCGCACTCGACGACGTATCGCCAGCCCCCGGAGGACGACCGTGACCCGGCAGACCGCGGAGCAGACCGCAAAGCACTTCTTGAAAGACGACGACCTCACCGTCGACGAGCAATCCCGGATCCTCGACCTGGCCGCCGCGATGAAGAGCGACCGGCACGGCCACGGCCCACTGGCCGGACCCAAATCGGTCGCGGTGATCTTCGAGAAGCCCTCGACCCGCACCCGCCTGTCGTTCCAGGTCGGCATCGCCGAACTCGGCGGCAACCCCGTCGTCATCGACTCCCAGTCCACGCAGCTCGGACGGGGCGAGACCGTCGCCGACACCGCCGCGGTCCTGTCCCGCTACGTCGACGCCATCGTCATCCGCACCTTCGGCGACGACCGCATCGCCGAACTCGCCGAGCACGCCACCGTCCCGGTCGTCAACGCCCTCACCGACGGCTGGCACCCCTGCCAGCTCCTTGCCGACCTCCAGACCGTCGCCGAGCACCGGCCGCTCCGGGGCGCCACGATCGCCTACGTCGGCGACGCGGCGTTCAACATGGGCAACTCCACCGTCATCGCCTGCTCCATGGCCGGCATGCACGTCCGCATCGGCGCGCCCGCCGGCTACCAGCCCGCCGAGGCGGTCCTCGAACGCGCCGCCGAGATCAACGCCGCCACCGGCGGCTCGGTCACCGTCACCGACGACCCGGCGACGGCCGTCGCCGACGCCGACGTCGTCTCCACCGACTCCTGGGTCTCGATGGGCATGGACGACAACGACCGGCGCCTCGCCGATCTGAGCGAGTACCAGGTCAACGAGCGGCTCCTCGGCCACGCCGCCGACGATGCGATCGTCCTGCACTGCCTGCCGGCCCACCGCGGCCACGAGATCACCGACGAGGTCATGGACGGCCCGCACTCGCGCGTCTTCGACCAGGCCGAGAACCGCCTCCACGCCCAGAAGGCCCTCCTGGCCCACCTGATCGGAGGCGCATCGAAATGAACCAGCCCACCAGCAAAGCCGCCCGGCAGGCCCGCATCGTCGAGCTCATCTCGAGCCGCTCGATCCACTCCCAGACCGAACTGCAGAACCTCCTCGCCGACGGCGGCATCGACGCCACCCAGGCGACGCTCTCACGCGACCTCGAGGAACTCGGCGCGGTCAAAGTGCGCGGCACCGACGGCGGCCCGGCGGTCTACTCGATCTTCCCCGAAGGCGACCGCCCCCTGCGCGACGCCGAAGCGCCCCCCGACCGGCTACAGCGGCTCCTGCGCGAGCTCCTCGTCTCCGCCGACCACTCCGCCAACCTCGCGGTCCTGCGCGTCCCGCCCGGTGCGGCCCAGTACATGGCCAGCGCCATCGACCGCTCCGGCCTGGCCGACGTCATCGGCACCATCGCCGGCGACGACACCATCGCCGTCATCGCCAGGAACGGCGTGACCGGACTGCAGGTGGCCGAACAGATGCTCCATTGGGCCGGCAAAGTGCCCACCCCGTACACCACCAGTGAGATGAAGGAGAACCAGTGATGACCGAGAAAGTAGTGCTCGCCTACTCAGGGGGCCTGGACACGTCCGTCGCCATTCCGTACCTGGCAGAGCAGCTCGACGCCGAAGTGATCGCCGTGGCCATCGACGTCGGCCAGGGCGGCGAGGACCTCGAGGCCATCCGGGAACGGGCCCTCGGCTGCGGCGCCGTGGCCGCCGAGGTCGTCGACGCGCGTGAAGAGTTCGCCGCCGAGTACTGCTTCCCGGCGGTGGCCGCCAACGCGCTCTACATGGACCGCTACCCGCTCGTGTCCGCCCTGTCGCGGCCGTTGATCGTCAAGCACCTGGTCGAGGCCGCCGCGAAGCACGGCGCCACCATCGTCTCGCACGGCTGCACTGGAAAAGGCAACGACCAGGTCCGCTTCGAGGCCGGGCTGGCCGCTCTGGCCCCGCACCTGAAGATCGTCGCGCCCGCCCGCGACTTCGCCTGGACCCGCGACAAGGCCATCGCCTTCGCCGAGGAGAAGCGCCTCCCGATCGACGTGACCGCGAAGTCGCCGTACTCGATCGACCAGAACCTGTGGGGCCGCGCGGTCGAGACCGGCTTCCTCGAGGACATCTGGAACGGACCCATCGAGGACATCTACTCCTACTCCCAGGACCCGGCCGGTCAGCGCGAGGCCGACGAAGTCGTCATCACCTTCGAAGGCGGCCGCCCGGTGGCCCTCGACGGCGTCCGCAAGTCCGCCTTCGACCTCGTCCACGACCTCAACGACCGCGCCGGCGCCCAGGGCATCGGCCGCATCGACATGGTCGAGGACCGGCTCGTCGGCATCAAGAGCCGCGAGGTCTACGAGTCCCCGGCCGGCATCACGCTCATCGCCGCCCACATGGAACTCGAGAACGTCACCCTCGAACGCGAGCAGGCCCGCTTCAAGCGGAACGTCGACCAGCGCTGGGGAGAACTGGTCTACGACGGCCTGTGGTTCTCGCCGCTGAAGAACAGCCTCGAGGCGTTCATCGACGAGACCCAGAGCCACGTCAGCGGCGAGGTCCGCCTGACTCTCCACGCCGGCAAAGCCACCGTCACCGGACGGCGCTCCGAAGCCAGCCTCTACGACTTCGACCTGGCGACCTACGACGAAGGCGACGCCTTCGACCAGTCCAACGCGCGCGGCTTCGTCGAGCTGTGGAGCCTCCCGGCGAAACTCGCCGCCGCCCGGAACGAGCGGGTCAAGGGCGCCTGATGACGAAACTCTGGGGGGGACGCTTCTCCGGCGGCCCCGCCGCCGCCCTCGAAGCCCTGAACGCCTCCATCGGCTTCGATTGGCGGCTGGCGCCCTACGACCTGCGGGCCTCCAAGGCCCACGCCCGCGTGCTGCACCGCGCCGGGCTCCTGGACTCGAGCGAACTCGAGCGGATGTTCGCCGCGCTCGACGACCTCGCCGCCGACGTCGAATCCGGGGCCTTCACCGGCACCGTCGCCGACGAGGACGTACACACCGCGCTCGAACGCGGACTGGTCGAACGACTCGGCGACCTCGGCGGCAAACTCCGCGCCGGACGCAGCCGCAACGACCAGATCGCCACCGACCTGCGCCTGTACTGCCGCGACCGGGCGCGCGCTCTCGCCGCGGACCTCGCCGACCTGGTGGGCGCGCTGGCCGACCAGGCCGCGACGGTCGCCGACGCGCCCGCCCCCGGCATGACGCACCTCCAGCACGCCCAGCCGGTCACCTTGGGCCACCAGCTGCTGGCGCACGCCCAGGGCTTCCTGCGCGACCTCGACCGGCTGTCCGACTGGGACGGTCGCGCCGCGGTCTCGCCGCTCGGCTCCGGGGCACTGTCCGGCTCGTCGCTGCCGCTCGACCCGGCGGCCGTCGCCGCCGAACTCGGCTTCGACGCCCCGGCCGCGAACTCCATCGACGGCGTCGCCGACCGCGACTTCGCCGCCGAACTCGCCTTCGTGTGCTCCATGATCGGCGTGCACCTCTCCCGCCTGGGGGAGGAGGTCATCCTGTGGGCCAGCCAGGAGTTCGGCTGGGTCACGCTCGACGACGCGTTCTCGACCGGGTCGTCGATCATGCCGCAGAAGAAGAACCCCGACGTCGCCGAACTCGCCCGCGGCAAGTCCGGGCGCCTGGTCGGCAACCTCACCGGCCTGCTGGTGACGCTGAAGGGACTTCCGTTCGCCTACAACAAGGACCTGCAGGAGGACAAGGAGCCGGTCTTCGACTCCCTGGACAACCTGGAGCTGCTGCTGCCGGCCGTCATCGGGATGGTCGAGACGCTGACCTTCAACGTCGATGTGCCGCGCGAGGCGGCCCCCAAGGGTTTCAGTCTGGCGACCGAGATCGCCGACTGGCTGGTCCGCAACGGCGTGCCGTTCCGCAGCGCCCATGAGGTCGCCGGCGCCTGTGTGGCCCACTGCGAGGAGCGGGGCATCGAGCTGCACGAGATCGACGACGCCGACCTCGCCTCCATTTCGGAGCACCTCGATCCGGCCGTCAAGGCGGTGCTCGATGTGGACGGCGCGCTGGCCGCGCGCACGACACCGGGTTCGACGGGGCCGAAGGCCGTGGCCGATCAGCTGGCGGCCGTGCGCGAGGCCGTGGACCGGTGGCGGGCCTGGGCCGGTTGACGGCCCACTGGACGGGCCGCGGGGCATGGGTGAGCGCCCCGCGGCCGTTATCCGGTCACGCCGCTGAGCACCGTTGGCCGTTGGCCCACGCCTCGACGTCCGGGAGCGGCCGGCTGGGACCGGAGACGACGAATCCGACGGTCACGGTGTGGGAGCCCGAGCCCGACCACCAGTCGGGTGGGGTGATCTCTGTCGTCGAGCCGTTCTGGGCGTAGTCGCCGTTCCAGCCCGAGAGGATCCGCTGGCCTCCGGAGAAGTGGAGGAGGACGCGCCAGTCCTCGATCGGCTCATCGGCGGCGATGGTGACCTGCCCCTGGTATCCGGAACTCCATTCGTTGACGATCGCCAGGTCGTGGGTGCAGTAGTCGTCTTCGGGCCGTTCGTTGCCGCCCCGCTCGATGGTGATCGGTTCGCCGCAGCGGTCGACCGGGGTGGTGCCGTTCTCGTCGGGCACCACGCAGATCGCCGCGGTCACGTATTCGATCTCGGCGTCGACGGGCGAGTCGAGCGAGAACTCGTAGGGAGCGCCGGTGCCGGGGTACGGTCCGCCGTCGTCGGGGCCCTTGATCGGCACGATGTGCTCGTCGACCGGCCAGTCGCTGACGTGGGCGGTGAACTCGATCTGGCGTGGGCGGGGGACGACGGTGAGGCAGACTTGGCCGGGCGGCGGCGGCACGATCGCGGCGGTGCCTTCGATCTGCACCGACGGGACCTCGGGGTCGTGGGCGGCGGGCCAGAAGGCCTGGCCTTCGGTGTGGAACACGGTGCACCGGTCTTCGCCGGTGACGGAGAGCTCGAACGGGGTCGGGGCGTACGCGGGGTGCTCGGCGGCGGCCGGCGAGGCGAGTCCGGCGGCGAGGAACAGGGCGCCGGCGAGGGTCAGGATGTTACGCAGGAGGGTGGGCAATCGGTTCATCGCGACTCCAAGGCGGATTCTGAGAGCGCTCCCAACCATCGCGCTACGAAGCGGTACAAATAGAAGTATCCGAATATAGCGGTTCAATGTCAAGGCGGTCACGCTCGGCAATCGAGCGCAGGTTTGTTGTTCTACAAATGTTGTACACTGGTCGTGTGAGTATCGGTTTCAGACCCACGGACGAGGATGAGCGGATCATCCGCAGCTTTCAACGAGAAGGTGAGAACACTACCGACGTGATCCGCCGAGGACTGCGCAGTCTCGAACGGCTTGCGTGGGAAGACCAGGCGCGGGCCGACATGGCACGTCTCGCCTTGGAGAACCTGGCTGAGGAGCCAGACGCTTGGGAGTATGACGAGTCGGGCGACATCCGAATCACCGGTACGGATATCACCGTCCCGAGCCGTGAGGGCAGTGGGCGGTGATCCGCGGTGCCGTCTACCCCATCGATCTGGGGGAGGCAAAGCGCGGCCATGAGCAGCGAGGAAAGCGGCTCGGACTAGTGCTCAGCAACCACTTCGACCAATGGAGCACCGTCATGGTCGTTCCAACCTCGACGAGCGCCAAGCCAGCGGTCTTCCGACCCGAAATGGTCGTTGCGGGACGGGAGACGTTGCTGCTCGTGGACCAGATGCGAAGCATCGATACGCATTACGTCACCGGCGGCCTTGTCGACTTCCTCGGCCAAGAGGACATGGAGCAAGTCGAATACGCCGCGGCCAGATACCTCGGGTTGGCGCACTGACGCGCGGCCCCCGACGCTCAGCGTCGGGGGCCGCGCGTCAGTTGTCGGCGCGGCCGTCAGCGGGCCGCGGCCGGTTCTCTCCGCGCTTCCCGGTGCTCCGGCTCGAGCTCCACGGTCACGTGCGGCAGGACCCGGTCGAGCCAC